>ONJE01000186.1 GCA_900318045.1 uncultured Eubacteriales bacterium | reverse complement strand
AAAAGCACCTCTCCAGCCCCGGCCAGAAATAGATCGTCTCAAACGCCGTGGCGAGGTCGAAACGCTCCGCAGGCAGCTTCAAATTCGATACGTCTCCCTGTCGCACCTCGCATCGCCCAGCGGCAATCATATTCCGGTTGTACTCCTTCGCCTTTTCCACGGACAACCCGGAATGGTCGACGGCGGTCACATGCGCCATGGGAAACAGCTTCAACAGCTCGCCGGCATTCCTGCCGCCGCCGCAGCCGAGATCCACGGCGTTTTTCGGGTCGATTTTCGGCAAATGAGATAATCCCCAGTCCGCCATCTTCGCATGTCCGGAATTCATGCCATTCAGCATCAGCTTCCCCAGAAGGCCCTCCGGCTTGCGCGTCTGGCTCACATAATCCTTGAACAGTCCCACAGTCATCATCCTTTCATATGGTTAGTTATAACTTATCACCATATACACCGCAAACCCTGGAATGCAAGGGCAATTTGTTAAAACTAACACAATCATATAGAAGTTTGACGATCAAAGCAGTAATATACAACTAACTGACGAAAGGGCGACAGGAAATGAAAGTATTGGCAGGCGTTTCTGATCTGCGTGCGTCTGTCGCTCATGTTCTTTTCCCTCCCTCATGGATTCTCACGCCTGCGCTTCCTCCATAAACGCATCGATCGCCTTAAGCACCGGCGCGGTGTACTGTTCGCCGCCGAAAAGCCACTGTTCGTGCTGCATGTCAAACGCCCGGATCTCCGGATCCCGGAAGTATTTCTTGTAGCGCTTCAGATACTTTTCACCCATTTTATTGGCGTAGATGAAATGGACCTTCGTGTTTTCCACGTGGATGTCGTCCCTGAGCCAGGTGAGCAGGTCGGTGTAATACTCGTTTTTGATGGACTCCGGGCTGAACCTTTCAAAGCAGCTCATGAAACGATCCGCCGTCTCATCGCTCATTTCAAAGAAGCGCTTGAGCTTTTCCCTTGTCTTTGCCTTCTTCTTTTCTCCCTTTGTAAAGCTGGTCAGGAGCGGGACCACCAGCTTCGACTGCAGCCATGCGCTGAGCTTCCCGCTCTGGTCCAGGTCCGGGCTCCCGAAAATCGCGTGATCGATATGGACGTTTTCCCTTTGGACCAGCTGTCCCACAAAGGTGCTGCCCAAAGAGGAACCAATCGCGCCGTCGATTCTTCCGCCGTGGTTGTCCTTGATGTATTTTTCTATCTTCTCCGTGACTGTGATCATATCGGGAAAGATCGAGCCACTGCCGTCGAAGCCGTCGTAATTGACGCAGATCAGGTGGTACTTCTCCCCCAGCCGATCCAGTACTGTCGCAAAATTCGTCTGATAATCGCAGGCCGTCCCCGGCAGCAGCATCAGGGTCCTTCCCGAGCGATTTCCCATTTCATCAAATTGCATCGTCGCACCCTCCCGTGTCCCATGTATCGCGCTGATCATATTCGGCGGCCTGCCCGTCAAAATGCTTCTTCGACAATGCTTCGTAATCCTTCAAATCGCTCACTCCTCATCGTGTCCGGGTCTGTGCTTCATAGATGCATCGATCAATATTAGATAATACTAACTCTCGCCCATTTTATAAGCCCATCACAAAGCCTTCCATTTTCGACTCCGCTCTGTGAGGGCGAAAAAGCGTGTTAGTTTCTTCTTACTATTATACACTGTCAGGCATGCGTTTTCAAGATGGAAAGTTTGAAAATCAAAAAATCTCTGCCGTGGCGAATATCCGGCACAGGGATTCCCGCAGTACCCGTGCGATACAGTTTCAAGAGAATGATCACCGATGAACCTGGATGGCAAGATCGACCGGGTCGATGTCTCAATTGAAAGCGGGCCGGACGATTGTCGCCCGGCCCCTTGGTCGTACAGTTATTCCTTGATGGGGGTAAAGCCTACGGCGGAGAACACCTCGGAGCAGGCATCGGTCTTCAGGTAATCCAGGAAGGCATTTGCGGCATCGGCGTCCTTCGCGGTCTTGAGCACGGCGGCGGGATAGATCACCTGGCCTCCGCACATCTCGACGGTAGCCTCATCCACCACTGTCAGGCCGGCGGAGAAGGCATCGGTGCCATAGATGATGCCGCAGTCCACAGAGTTCTCGGATACCTGGGTGGTGACCTCCTTCACGTTGGAGCCGTAGGTCAGCTTGTCCGCGATGGCGTCCTCGTCAATTCCGTAAAACTCAAATATCTTCTGGGTGTACTGGCCTACGGGCACGTCGCTGTTGCCGATGGCCAGCAGGATCTCGCCGTCCTTCAGCAGTTCCGCCACTTGGTCGAAGCTCTCGATCCCCTTGGGGTTGCCCTCAGGTACGGCCAGGGTGACCTTGTTCTCCAGCAGGTTGACGCGGGTAGCGTGATCCACGATGTCCAAGCCCTCGGTGTTGACTTCAGGATCGGCCTCGATGTCCATCTGGTTCATCTGCTTCTGTGCAGCGGAGATGAACAGGTCACAGTCCGCGCCCTCCTGGATCTGGGTCTTGAGGGTACCCGACGAGTCGAAGTTGCAGGTGATCTTCACGTCGGGGTTTTCTGCTTGGTACATCTCCGCGATGGTCGTCATCGTCTCGGTCATGGAGGCGGCGGCAAAGACGATGATCTCGGTCTCCGCCAGTGTGCTTGCGCAGCTGAGCAACAACGCGCAGGCGAGCAGCAGGGTTACGATTTTCCGCATGGGAATCACTCCTTGGCAGAATTTACTGCCGTCATATTATTGATACTAATCTCAACCTAAACCTATACAATCATGCGGCATCTTTTCCGCCATACCGGCGTTGAAGTCCCTTGACTTGCCCCTTGACTTGCCGCCAGCAAGCCTGCGGGCCTTCGCCTTGGTATGACGAAAAATCCGCTCGCATGCTTGCATACATTTAGATTGAGATTAGTATGAAAGGCCCCCGTTTCGCCGGTTTTACGGAGTGAAGCGGTTGCCGTTCAACCAAACTCAGGCCGGGCGCACTCCACCGCGTCCCCCACCGGCATGGTGAACCCATAATCCAGCGCGTGGAGCATGTCGCCCAGGTTCACCCTTGCATCTCTGCAACAATGTTTTTGAAATCTCTTTCGATCATCGCATCAGATGACAAATCTTCCAAGGGTTTTTCAACTCGCGTTAACCTTCTCCAAATGCAGGGCATCACAGCGCTTTCCCCAGTCCACATATATTTCCTGAAACCTGAAGGGCAGGGGTTGAAGCATCCTATGCGCCTCAGGCGCCGCTTTCGATCCACCGATTCAGCTTTGTGCGGCCAAACACAAGGTACTCGGCCAACAGGCACACCGGTAGCGCCGCGAATATGTCCACCACGGAATGCTGCTTGACAAAGGCGGTGGACAGCGAAATGGCGGCGGCGGAAAGTATCATGAAGCCCTTCCAGGCCCTGCTGCAATCCCTCTTGTGGCACCAAACGGAAGCAATTCCCAGGGAATAGGCCACGTGCAGGGACGGACAGACCCCGGTTGGGGTATCAAACGCGTAGATAAAGGCGGCCAGGCGGGTCAGCAGATTGTCCCGGGCAAAGCTGTCCGGGCGCAGGAGTTGTATGCTGGGATACAATATGTACGCCGTCATCGCCACGGCTTGGGTAATCATGATATAGATTTGCAGCCGCTTGAAGCTTTGAATGTCGTACAGCAAGAAATACAGCAGTGAACCCACCAGCAGCAAATACCAATAACAATAGACGATCAGAAAGCCCTCGGTGAACGGAATCAGGTCGTCCAAAGCGCAGTGGATGACGTGGCAGCGCTCAGCCGGGATCATATTCTCCGTGATGAAATAAAGCGCAAGGTAGACGATCCATCCACCCAGCAGCCACAAATGGGCGAAGCGCGGTTCATTCAGCCGGGAAAGGCGAAATTCCCGATAATCAACGACAGGTCTCTTCATAGGTCACTTTTCGGCGGGCGTTCCTTTCATGGATTCTGTTGAGATATACCGGTTCTTCGGCAGGTTCGGGTAGGGTATGGCCAAATGGGGAGGCAGCGCCAGCGCCAGCGCCGTGACAGCGTCCATCAGCGCTGCACAGACGCGGTCCGCCTCTTCCCCGGGATTTGCGCTTGGGTCAAAAGCAACGGGCTTGCCGAAGCATACCAGGCGCAGCTTTGGCGCGATGTACATGGGTACAAAGTCGATGGGCTGACCTGTCTGCCGGGCATACAATGACGCCAGGTTGACAAAGCCCTTCTGGAATTCCCAGACGATATCGTTGTGGGGAACCTCATGCTCCGGGAAGATGACGATGTTTTCGCCCGCCTTCATGCGTTTCAGGGATTCGCGCATGGTGGACATGATGCGATAGTCCTTGTAGACGCCAATGCAGCGGGCATTCTTCAGCACGGCGACGCACAGTGGCGCGATGACGTAGGAGAGCAGTCGGTAGAACCAGCGGCACCAGCGAGGCTTTTTCGACCAGAAATCCTTGAAGGCGTAGTCGGGCAGTGCCTTCAGGTCGAGCATTTCACCAATGCACCACGTCGAGCGCTCGAAAGGGAGGTACAGCTCCGCGTAAAACGGGCCGTAGGCATGGGCGTGGTTGCCCACGACGATGCAGGGGCGCCCCTGAGGGAGGTTTTCCATGCCTGAAAATCCCGGCTTTCGGAAGAGCAGCCGTATCAACGCACAAGAGGCGCGATAGACATACCATGTAAAGTCTTTCATGGGCTTCATTTCGAGGCGTCAGCCTGTTTCAGGGGCTTGGGTTCGTGATATTCCAAACCCTGGTCGAAGCAAACCTGCTCCGGAGGCTCTTCCAGCAGCTCCGGATGGGCCATATAGTGCCTTACATCCTTAAGGAAGCGGGCGTAGTGAGCGCCGGAGCAGACGCGCTCGTCGATGGTCAGGCCGATGGGAAGGAAGCGCTTCATGCGCGTTTGGCCCTTCTCCACCACGGCGCTGCGCTCCTCCAGGCCCATGCCGGCGAATATGCCTACGCTGCCCCAGTTGTACAGATGATGATTGACATCCTGAAGCTGCAGGGAGGCCATGTTGGTGATGTACAGGCCCACATAGAAGGGCAGCTCGTCCATCAGGACGGCGGGTGCCAGGCCGTAGCGGTCCAGGAAGCGGACCAGCCCAACGATCACGGTTGCCAGGCCGGGAACGGCAAACACACCCTTCAACAGCTTATCCACGAATCCCGGCTCCTGATCGATACGATTGGCCGCTATGGCAGCGTTCATGCGGTCGCGCACGTCGTAGATCGTATCCGTCAGGTCGAACCTGATCTTCACCACAGCCTCGCCCCTGTCGATGTCATGAGGGTCCTTCAAAATCGTAAAGGCGCACGAGCAGTTGTTCCGGGCGAACAGCTGCTTGTTCATGATGTAACGGTTGACCTGGGGGTTACGGCTGATAGCGCGCACGTAGGCGGCAGCGATGATCTGCATATAGGAGATCTGCTCGTTCTTTTCCAGCCTCTGCCGCCGGATGTAGTCCAGCAACACCTCCAGATCCGCCCTGTACTTCAAAAACACCTGGGCATCGCACCGCATCGGCATGATATAGGGGGTGATCCGCATGACCGGGTCGATCCTCTTGATCCGTATACCGTCCGGCCTTCTTCCAAACATGGTGTATTCCTCCCGCTGATAAATCTATAGCTCAGGTCATGTCCGTGAGACTCAGATGCCTGACCTGACGCAACACGATGACGTTGATGACGATGGTAAAGAAAGCTGTGATCACCGCGCCGAAGGCCCAGGCAGGCAGGCTGATGCTGCGGTTGTACTGAACAAATGCCGTCTCCAGCGAACGGGTAATCCTATAGGCGATCGCCGCTCCCATGGCTATGCCGGTAATCATGCCAACGATCGTCGTAAACACCGTTTCCCGCGTGACATAGCCGATGACCTCCCTTACGGTAAAGCCGTTGATACGCATGATCGTCAGTTCCTGCTTCTTTTGAAGGATGTAGGTATTGGTCAGGTTCGTCAGGACCACGCCGGCCATGACTGCCGCCATGAAGATGAACAGAGCGACGATGGCGATGACAAGCGTTGAGCTTGAGGCAAACAGGGCCTTGTCCGAATCGGAGCGGCCGTAGCTGTCGTAGCCGTCGATCTTCATAAGCTTCTCCAGCAGCTTTGCCTCATCCGCGCCGTTGAGGCGTATGTACAACTGGTTGGAAATACAATCCTCGCCGAATATCTCGCGGTAGTATGCCCGGCTCATCACCATGACACGGCCGATGTAGTTGTCGAAGATTCCGGCCACCCGGACGGTCGCCCGCCGGGAATTGGCCAGCGTAAGCTCCAGCTCGCTGCCCACCTTCAGGTCATAGCTCTCAGCCGTGCGCTTCTGGATCAGTATGCCTTCGTCCGTGGGAGACAGGGGTTCATCCGTCTTCCAGTCCAGCAGGTGATAGAATGAGCTGATCTGCGAAATATCGCCGCAGAGCAGTTCCCCAACAAGGATATCCCTGATCCTGAAGGTGACCACCCCGTCGTAGAACTCCGTATAATCGATCCCTTCGCTGTCCAGCAGCTGCCGGATCTCCGCTGAGGCGTTTTCAGCGGCATCAGAGTCGAATTTGATGCGGCCGTCGTAATTCACCACACGGTCGTACTGCTTCTGCAGCGCACCCTCCACCGCGGATTTCAGCGTAAACCCGATGACAACCAGCGCGCAACAACCCGCCACGCTGACGATCGTTACGACCACGCGCTTCAGATCGGATCGGATATTCAGCAGGATCAGCCTGGAATACAGCGGCAATACGTGCTTGCCCCTCCCGGCCTTCATTCGTCCGGCAGGCACCTTCGGCTGCAACAGCTGGATGGCAGGGGATCGCACAAGCTTCGTGCATGCAAACCAGGTCGCAAGCAGCGACAGCAGCCCGCCCGCCGCCAACGCGATGACAGTCGGCGCGACGACCAGGGTCGGCTTCGTCGTGTCAAATGTGTAATAGGAGCCAGCGCTCTTCAGCACATAGACCTCCATCAGGAAGCGCGCCGTCAGTATGCCCAGGACGGTTCCCAGAATCGTTCCGGTCATGCCGAACAACAGGTACTTGGCGAATATCTCCCGGTTGAACAGGCCCAGCGCCTTCCCCGCGCCCACCAGGTTGCGCTGCTCGTCAATCATCTTGCTGATGGTCGCATAGATGACCAGCGCGCCCACCAGCACAAACATCAGCGCGAAGGTCATCTCCAGGCTGGCAAGGTTGCTGCTGCCCAGCATCAGCTGTACGAAGCTGGAATTACCCCTGCAGTTCATGACGATCCATCGACTCTCCGGCAGCTTTTCCACCTGCGTTTTAGCCTCGCTCTGCTTCTGCACGCCATCCTCGTACTTGGCGAGGTTCTCCGAGTACTGGCTCTCCCCCTCCTCGAGCTGCTCCTTGCCCTCCTGCCGCTTTTGCTTGGCTTCGCTCAGCGCGGAAGCGCCCTGCTTGTACGCATCGACGCCGTCCGTATACTGTTTCAGCCCCTTCTCGTACTGCTCCTTGCCCGCCTGGTACTCCGCCAGGCCCGCATTGTATGCCTTTTTGCCCGCATTGTACTTGGCGACACCCTGGTTGTATTTCTTTTTGCCGTCCAGATATTCCCTGTGCTTCTTGTCCCACGCCTCTGCCATCCTCTGGAGGGCGCCGTAGCCGGTGACGTTCGTGCACAGGTAGTCGACCAGGTACGCCTTGACGGTTTTCATGTCGTATTTCGGTGGCTCCACGGTGCCGGTCTCCGGCTCCATGAACGTCTCCAGGTCCCCGATGCCATCCAGGTCCATCAGGATGTCCGGGTCGATACCGACATCCAGATCTGTAAGGTCATCCAGATCGATGCCTTCATCCAGGTCGATGCCCTCGTCCAGGTCAATGCCCTCGTCCAGCTCCGCGTTGAGCACCGGGATATCGACGTCATCCAGCCCCGGTTCGGTCTCTGGTTCCGCAGCGGTCGCTGTCCATGCCAGGTTCGGCAAGATTGCCACGACGAACAGTAAGGCGAAGACGCACCAGGCCTTGCCGCAGTGCATCATTTTCCGCCTCCCATCGTCAATTTCCTGTACAGATCGATCAGCTCAGCGTCCGGGATGATGTCTGAGTCGATAAACGACTTGACGTTTGATCTCAGCGACTTTTTGAGATCGAGCCTGAAGGATTCGGTGATGTAGATGTACCTGGCGGTGGCCTTGCTGCTGTCCACGTTCACCGTCTTCCGGGAGGCCCACGGGATATTGTTGCCGGCGCTGCCCAACCCTGCGCGCAGGGTATCGCGGATCTTCTCGGCAGCGTCCTCCTTCAGGTCCCATGATTCCACCAACAGCTCGCGCCCCTGGTCCAGCTGCTTCCGCGCGGTTTCCAGCGCGACCTTGCCCATGCTCAGCTCTGTCTCTGCCTTTGCCAGCTTCACCTCGGCCTCGGCCAGCTTGTCCCGACCGGTCATCAGCTGGGCCTGGGAGGA
>ONJE01000061.1:12627-15686 GCA_900318045.1 uncultured Eubacteriales bacterium | reverse complement strand
AAAAGAGATGAGCGAATACTTTGAAGGGATGACAGACCCGAGGCAGGAAGCAAAGGTGAAGCACAGCTTCATAGAAACAATCATGATCGTGATCTGTGCGGTAATAGCGGGATGCGATGTCTGGGAGGATATAGCGGACTACTGCCGGGTAAAAGAGGCATGGTTTCGAGAAGCATTGGGATTGGAATTGGCAAATGGAATACCATCACATGATACGATGGAGCGAATCTTTGCGATGCTCAATCCGAAGGAATTCCAGGAGAGATTTATCGCGTGGGTACAGCATGCGTGCGGGAAACAGAGCCGTGAAATCATCAGCGTGGACGGAAAAACCATGCGAGGAAGCGGCAGCGAAGAACAGAAGCCGATACACATGGTAAGCGCATGGGCGAACAAGGCCAAGGCGGTATTCGGGCAGATGGCAGTCGATGGGAAGACGAATGAAATCACGGCTGTGCCGGAGTTGCTGGAGTTGTTGGATATCGAAGGGACGATAATAACTGCCGATGCGATGAGCTGTCAGAAGGAAATCGTACGCAAGATCAGGGAAAAAGGCGCGGACTATGTAATAGGGTTAAAGGACAACCAGCCCAAATTACGGCAGGAAACAGAGGAATACTTTACAGCCGCGCTGGAGGAGCCACAGTTTTATAATCGTGTAGAGAAGCATGTGACGCAGGAAAAAGGACACGGGCGAATAGAGACGAGGGAGTATTATCTGTGTACAGATCCGGATTTCCTGAAATTGCATGGGGAGTGGCGTGACCTGCGCGGTGTCGGGATGATGAAATCCCGTATAATTGAGGGGGAAACTACTACAGAAGAAACCCATTACTATATTTCTTCGTTGGAAGACGTCAGAGAGTTCTCTATAGCGGCCAGAAGTCACTGGGGTGTTGAGAATTCCCTGCACTGGTGCCTTGATGTAATGATGTAACCTTCCGCGAGGATCACTCGCGTATGCGCAAGGATAATACGGCGGAAAACTTTGCGGTGGTACGTCATATCGTTCTGAATATCTTGAAGCGTATGGATGATAAGCTCTCTGTTGCCAGACGTCGCAGGCGTTGTTGCTATGATGACGACTGCCTTCAGAAAGTCCTGTTTTCTATTCATGCGTGAGCCGTGAGGTGATTATGTTACCCATTGACAAGATATTATTCCAATAGTATAATACACTCGGAATGCAGATGATACCTTTATCTGTCGCATACAGTATCGCCTGAGACGATATTGGAGCGCGTTGGATCTCGCAAGAAGGGCAAGACATTCATGGTTACTATAGATGCGCTTTACAACACCGGGGAAATTACCCTGGATACGAGAAAAAGCATGGCGGCGGCGCACCCGGAGCTTTTGCTCTATCTGTTGACGGTTTCGCGCATTGACCGTACCGGCAGCATTTCAGGCAAGGAACCGCTGGGTCACCTGATCCTGGGTTCCTATGTCCGCATGGTGGGCTGGGACGTGCGCATTTATGCAGGCAGCATCTATGAAGCGCTGGATGTATTGCGCTCCCGACGGGAGGACGACGCGAACCGGAAGGTTCTGGTTGGCATCTACTGCGACTATGAAAACCTCGAAGCCGTGGTGAGCCTGGCGTCCAGGCTTCATGCGGAACTGGGCTATCCGATCCTGTTGGGCGGTCCCCAGGCCATCGCCCTCGACGAGGCTTTTGTGCGGCGGTTCCCCTTCGTGGACGCCTTTATCCGCGGGGATGGCGAGCACTCCCTGCCGGACGTACTGGCTGCCTATGCCGCTGGCCATCCCGAGGCGCGCTTTTCTGTTCATGGCGTCTGCGGACTGCTGAAGGATGAATATGTGGACGGCGGTTTTTCAGACCCACTGACCGATATGGACGAAAGCCCCTCTACCAGCGACGCCGACATGATCTTCCGCGGGCCGCGTGTCTCCCTGGCCGCGCTGTCCGGGCGTGGCTGTCCGTTTCATTGCGCGTTCTGCTATGAGGGCGGCAACAGCAAGACCGTTCGCCTGCGCAGCGTCGAACACATGATGCGCGAGCTGGAACGCCGCTTCGAGGAGCACCCCGAGGCGAAGTATGTCTATTTCGGAGACGATACCTTCACCCTTCAGCCCAAACGACTCAGGCAATTCTGCGAGGCGCTTAAGGCACTCAGGAAAAAGCACGATTTCATATGGTTCGCGGATGGCCACGTCCGCGTGCTTCTTGCGCATCCGGAATATCTTCCCATGATGATCGACGCCGGTCTGTGTCGTATGCAGATCGGTATCGAGAGCACCTGCCAGCCCATCATCGACCTGTATAACAAAAACGTCCGCAAGGAGGAGTTTTACAAGGTTCTGGATATGTGCCTCGAAGCGGGGCTTCCCCAGCTGGTTGGCAATATCATCATCGGCGGCGCGATGGAGACGGAGGCCAGTATCCGCGAGACCTTCGATACCATCTACGACCTGCTCAGGCGCTCCCGGGGCATACTGGATGTGACCAGCACGCTCTATTCCAACTTCCCCGGCACCGCCATGAGCCGCGCGCCGGAGAACTTCGGGCTGAACATCCTCGACCCGGACGGACTGACCTCCTTCGGCGACTATCCCATCGCCCGCACAGCGGAGCTGAGCCTTGACAGGATCGCGCAGCTTCGACGGGAATTCATCGTAAACACCCAGCGGGTTATGCGGGAATGCGTCAAAAACGGCGAGGTGGACGATTGGCGGATCATGCAGACCTTCAAGCTGCAACAGCGCTACGGCCTGACGAATATGTGGTATATATTTGGCATGCCCAGCAATAACCTGAAGCGGTTCTACACCTATAACAGCGCGTATGGTACGGCCTATGGGAAGCTGTGCGACGTCGATTCCGCGATACCCGTGCGCACGATGTTTTTAAGCGGCGAGCGTGACTACCTCAAACCGATTCCCTCTCTGGATGGATACCCTGTATCGCCCTTTGAATCCGAGCTGGTTCGCCTGTGCGCGGGAAAGCTGACGGTGGGGGAGATCTGTGCCAGACTATGGGCGAGCCACGGCGACGCCTTTTCGGATGAGAACGAACTCAGGGATTTCGCGCTCAACCG
>ONJE01000061.1:0-12565 GCA_900318045.1 uncultured Eubacteriales bacterium | reverse complement strand
GCATGCTGGTGTTCACCGAAATGGACAGCGATGACCACATCACGAACGGGGGAGAGAGGCGGCAAATGCCTGAAATCAACGGATGCGACGCTTCAGCGAAGAACAAGGTGCTCCTGTTCTATCCCTACGGCGTGGCGGAATCCTGGGAGATGACCGGCGCAACCCAGGGAATCTATATCCTCGCCGCGGTGCTGAAGGACGCTGGCTACGAGGCGAGGGCTTGCGAATGCGTATTCAACCGGATTCCCGGGTATATTCGGGCGGAGGGCCTTGAAAACGTGCGCGCGGTTGGCCTGAGCATGACCTATGAGAACCGTCGGTTGGCGCTGCGGTTGTCCAGGATGATCTCGGAGGACATGGGCATTCCTGTGATCATCGGCGGCGTGGACGCAAGAACCGTTACCGGTGAAGAGCTGTTGAGCTCCGGGGCGTGCGCCGTCATCAAGGGTGAGGGTGAAATCACATTGCCCAGGGTGATCGAAAGCCTGGACGATCCCGCCGCGCTGGAACAGATCTCAGGCCTGCTGCTGACGCGGCGCGCCAACGAGGTGGAAGCGCGCGGGTTGAACGCGGTATGGAGCCAGGATGCCGACGAGGGCAATTGGCGCATGGTGGATACCGGCGCAGAGGAGCCGCCGCTGGACTTGGATCAGGTGCCCTTCCCGGACTATTCGCTGAGCCTGACACCGCACCCCGGCAAGGTATTCAGAATCATGACCAGCCGGGGATGTCCCAACCACTGTGCCTTCTGCCATGAGGGCACCCACAAAACGCGGCTGCGCATGCGTTCCATACCCAACGTGCTGCGGGAGGTCCGTTCGATACTCGAACAATATCCCCACCTGTCCCACATCTACTTCTGCGACGATACCCTTGTTACGGATGAGCGCCGTGTCAGGGAGCTGTGCGACGGCCTGAAGGCGCTTCAGCAGGAGCGGGGACAGCGGCTCAACTGGTATTGCGAGGCCGATATATGGTCCCTGTACAAAAATCCCAACCTGATCCCGATGATGATCGACGCGGGACTTCTGTACCTCCAGGTGGGCATAGAATCCGGCGACGACGACATGCTGGCCCTCTATGAAAAGAAGCTGACCACCGATATGGTGCGCCAGGTTGTCAGGCAGGCCTATGAAGCCGGGCTGGCGGGAATGTGCGGACCGATACTGGTCGGCGCGCCCTTTGAGAACCGCGCCCACATCGAAAGGGAGAAGGCCTATATCCGGGAGCTGGTCAGTATGGCGCCGGGTATGATGCAGATGCTGTGCTCCGTCATCGTGCCCTATCCCCAAACCCGCCTTGGAAGGGAGCCGGAGCACTACGGCTACACCTTTACTGACAAGGCGGGCGACACCTCCAACACGGATTACCCGGCCTATCACACTGAGACCATGAGCGAGAAGGACATACTGGCCGCTTATCAGGAGCTGACGGATGAATATATCGCGCTCACGAAGGAACTGATCGGTTCGGGAAAGGTGCCCTTTGAACAGCTCAAGCGGATTGTCATGCTGCACCAGAACTTCGGGGATGTCATTACCTGGGGCGTGGCGCTGAACGGCTATTTCCCCATCATCTACTCCTACTTCCAGCTCCTGATCAGGTGTGGGGTATCACCCCTGCGCGAGCTTCCGCGGCAGGAAATGGCCGACTGGCATATCCAGCGCGCATTTGAAATCTGGCGCTTTGTGAATGTGTCGGGCGTCGCGCCTACGCTGGAGGGATATGTGTTGTCCCCCTACGAATACCAGATCATACTGTACGCCGCCGGCAAGCTGCGCATCCGTGACATCGCAGAACGCATGTATCCGGCCTACGGCAGCGGGGACAGCCGCGAGGCCTTCCTCGACAGGATCCTCGATACGGTGCTGTTCTTTGAATCAAAATACTGGCTGGTGGGGGTTCCTTATTGATGGGCAAGAAGCAGATACTGCTCTGCTACGTGCGGCTTGACCAGATTGAGAACGTGCAGTGGGATTATATTGGCCTGTTCTATCTGGCAGGAGCGCTGGAGCGCCGGGGCTATGCGCCCATGGTGTGGCACGGGGACTGGCGAGGTTTAAAGACGATCGTTTCCGAAAAGGCCCCGGATGCCGTGGGATTCAGTGTCGACGCGGAGAATCAGCGCTTCATAGAAGACCTGATCCCCGCCATACGCGAGCTCGGCAGGGCGCAAACCGGCAGAGTTCCGCTGACCATGACCGGCGGTCCCCAGGCCATGGCGCTGGGTGAGGCGTTCCTGCGCAAGTCCGGGTGCGATTTTGTGGTTCGGGGCGAGGGTGAGGAAACCTTGCCCGCGCTGCTTGACGCGGTTTGGAGCGATCCGGATGGTGCGACCTTGAGGGACATCCCGGGACTCTGTTGGCTGGACGCTGATGGGCGCTACCGGGAGAACGAGGGCTTTGGGGTGGTGGAGGATCTGTCCACGCTGCCGCGCCCCGCCTACCATGCCAGCCTGCACCGCAGGATCTACGGCAGGACGGTGTTTACCGGCAGGAGCTGCCCCTTCAACTGCGCGTTCTGCGCGTCCCACGTGGGGCACGGCAGGCTGCGGACGCGGGATATGGACGACGTGCTTTCAGAGATCAGGGAAAACCTCGCCCGGGAGCCTGGCATACGCTATATCATCGTTCAGGACGACACCTTCTGCATCAGTCCGGACAGGGTCAGCGCCTTTGCTCTGCTGAAGGAAATGATCGACAGCGGGCTGTACCGGCTTCAAATTGGCATGGAATCCGGGGATCCTCGCGTGCTTCGGCTCTACAACAAGAAGGTAACGCCGGATGAGATGCTGGCATTGGTGAAACTGGCGGTGGGAATGGGCCTGCCTGAGATCGCCGGTAACTTCATCGTCGGCGGTCCCCGGGAAGAACCCGACCTAACGGAGCGCTTCATGCGCGAACTGTTGCGCGTCGGTGCAGGCGTGGTGGATCTGAACACTGGCTTCTTGAGGAGCTATCCGTTTACGGCCATTTCCGAAGATCCCGCCGCGTTTGGGCTCAGGATAACCGCTTCCGATGTCACGGCCGCCGGGAACGATTATCCCAGTGTGATCCCGGTGGATGCCACCGAGCAGGAGATCGTGCAGCTGCGGCAGCGCCTGAACCGCGCCATTCGTGAGGAGATGGGCAGGCTGCTGGAGGAACACGCCGTTCCCACCGCGCGTGTGCTGAAGCAGCTTGAAATGAACAGCCAGTATGGCCTGAGCAGTCGATGGATGATGGAGCTGACGATCCCCACGCGGGCCCACATCCATGAGTATTACAAGACACTCTATCTTGGCGAGGGACAGCCGTGGCCTCAGACGCCCCCGGATTCGGAGGCAATGAAATGCCACTATCCCCAGCGCACCTTTGAGTTTTACCGCAGCGTGATTCTGTCGCAGGGCGTGTCGTGGCTGTTCGGCATGGTGCTGTCGCCGCTGGAGTACGACCTGCTGTTCTACAGCGCCGGCAAGCTGAGCATGCTGCAGATCGTTGACGCCCTGTGGGAAAAGTACAGGAGCGCCTACGATTCCCGTGAGGAGTTCGTTCAGATGGTCGATCACCTGCTTCGGCTGGCGGACGAACGGTTTTGGATCACGACGTTTTACTTTGAGGACGCGCTTCCAATACAGCGATAGCGGACGCGGGTCATCCCACGTTTACTATACATTCATTTCGCGGTGCAACCGCGGGAAAGGAGCATGACATGGAACTGAACAATGCGAAAGCCCTTTTGGCGAAGATTGCCGCCGATCCGGAGATGGCAAAGGTTTTTGCCGCGATCACTGACGCCAACGCCTTTGCGGAGGCTGCCAAGAAGTACGGCTACAACGTGACGCTGGACGAGTTTATCGCGGCTCGCAAGGAAGCTGTCGACAGCGCTGACGGCCAGAAGATGGGCCTGGATGAGCTGGCCCAGACCTCCGGCGGCCTGTCCATGGTAGGCGTCGACTACGCGTTCACCGTCGTCCAGACCTCCAAGTAATGTCGACCAATAAGGAACAGACAAGGGAAATACGGACTCCTGTCGGGGTCTGTATTTCCTGTTTCTTGAAAGTGATTTCCAAAGGGTGTGCGAATCATGGATCTTCTGCTGATCAACGGACACAGATCCGTTCCCGGATATCTGCCAGGAAGCAATCTGGGCGAAAACATATTGATGCAGCTCGCCTGGAAGCGGGGCTATTCGGCGCAAATGCTTCAGGATTACGTGGCCAACATACTGCGCGAGCTGGATAGGCTTAACCGGGAAAACTGCCTGCCAAAGGTGGCGGGTTTCTATACGGATTTCAACAACATCACCTGGACGGAAAAGCTGATTCGCCATTTAAAGCGGCTGCATCCCAAAACCATCGTCATCGTGGGCGGACCCCAGTCAGCCGGTCTCGGGGAGGCCTTTCTCAGGCGCACCGGGACGGACGCGCTGTGCCCCGGTGAGGGTGAGGAATCGCTGATGGAGCTTTTGGATTACTATCTCGGCGGAAAAGGCGCCCTGGGCGATATACGTGGCGTGGGCTTTATCGACAGGGATGACCGGTACGTCAGCACGCCCCAGCGCATTGCGAAGAAGAGTCTTGACGACATCCCCTGGCCCGATCTCAGCCTGACACCTGACTATTCCAAATTCCTCTTTCCCATATTGACCGGTCGCGGCTGTCCCATGGGCTGCACCTTCTGCTACGAGGGGGCGAATGCCCGAAATGTTCGCTTCGCTTCCCCGGAATCGGTGCTTGCGGAAATCAAAAAGCGCGTGGAGAACGATCCCACGCTGAAATACCTGAATTTTCTGGACGACACCTTCACCCTCAAGGCGGATCGCGTGCGGCAAATCTGCGCAGGTATCCGCGAAATGCGCAGGGAGCACGACTTCGTCTGGTTCGCCAGCGGCCATCTGCGCACGGTGCACAACAACCCCGGCCTGATCCGCGACATGGTGGATGCCGGACTGAAAAAGCTGTTTTTCGGCCTGGAATCCGGCAGCGACGAAATGCTGAAGCGATACAACAAGCACACCACGTCCCAACTGATGGTGGACACCGTCGCGCAATGCGTGGAGGAAGGCTTGCATCAGATCGCCGGCAATTTCATTATCGGCGGTCCTTTTGAGACGCGAAAGACGCTGGACGAGACCGCTGAAATCGTGGATCGCCTGATGGAGATTGCACCAGGCCAGATCGACACCTCCTATTTCAGCTTTCTGCCCTATCCGAACACGCCCATCACTGTGGATCCAGAGCGGTTCGGAATGCATATCTACGAGGAATACATCGACTGCTGCCTGGAGGACATCCCGCTCTCCCGAACGGAAGCGCTGAGCTATCAGGAGCTGCTCAATCAGCGCCTGATGGCCAATTACAACCTGCAGCGAAAGATGCGGCAGATCTACCAGGAGGGCAGGATCCCGGATGACGTCATCATCGAGACCTTCCGCGACCAGCACGATTACAGCGTCTATTCCAAGTGGATGGAGTATGTCTACAACCACTTCCCGGTCGATCACGCCTACTGGAAAATGCGGGCGGTGGAGGGCTACAAGCTGTACGCGCAGCTTGAAAAGCCCATGGAAGCGTTCGCTATGCGCACCATCTCGATCTGGGATTACTACGATACGGAAAAAGAAGAACTCGACCGGGTTCCTATGGACCCACGGGGACTGGCGCTTCTGAAGCTGTGTGGCGGCAAGCTCAGGGTCGGGCAGATCATCGGCCTTCTTGAGAACGACGGGTGGCAGCGCGAGGAAGCTATCGCTCGCCTGGCGGAATACGAGCGGAGAAAATGGATACTGTTTGCAGAGATATGAGCGGTCGGCGACTGGTGCTGTTGATCTATACCCAACGGTGGATCCCGGGTCGCCCCTTTGAACTGGTGGGCAGCCTGGGCGGGCTGACGCTGGCGGCAACGTTACGGTCGCGGGGCTTTGTTGCCCAAAGCTATACCGGCATCACCGTAGACGTGGTGCGCACGATCCGGGAACGCATATCGGAGCTGTTTGCGGTCTGCTTCTACTGCGACTTCGACAATCAGAACGCCATCGCTTCCATTTCACGGGTCTTTCGGGATGCGCCTTTTTACAAGCTGGTGGGCGGACCGCAGACGCTGCACATGTCGCCGGAGGATTTCTCCGAATTAAACGTGGACGCAGTGCTCTGCGGCGACGGCGAGGAGACCCTGCCTGCGTGGCTGGAAGCCCGTGCCAACGGAAATGTCGCCCCTGCGCCGCTGCCGCAGGAGACTACGGCGCAAAAAAAGGGCGATTTTGAGTTGTTGCGATCCTTCGGGAAATACCCCGTTGCCGACGACCGGCTCTCGCTGAATGCGCCGGGACTTCTTTTCTCTGTCATAACCGCCCGAGGCTGTCCGCATCGGTGCGCCTTTTGCTTCGAGGGTGGCAATTCCAAGGTTTTGAGGCAGCGTTCCCCTGCGGAGGTTCTGGACGAGATCGAACTGCGGCTGGAGCGCTCCAGACACCTGAAATACCTTTTCTTCGCGGACGACACCTTTACATTCGACATGCGCAGGTTGGAGGCGATATTGCAGGGGCTTGTACGACTGAGGAAAAAGCGGGATTTTGTCTGGTTTTGCGAGGGGCATGCCAGCTTTTTCAGGCGCTATCCTGAAGCGATGGCGGACATGGTCAAGGCAGGCATGGTGCGCATGCAGATCGGCATGGAGTCCGGCAACGACAGGGTGCTCGAGCTTTACGGCAAGCACATCCGGGCGGAGGACATCCGTTATACCGCCCGACTCGCCTGGGAGGCAGGCCTGCCTCAGCTCTGCGGCAACTTCATCATCGGCGGCGCATGGGAAAGCCACGAAACGTTGGATCAGACCCGATCGTTTGTGCAGGCGTTGCTCAGGGAATTTCCCGGTCTGCTGGATCTCTCCACCACCTTTCCGATGCCGCTGCCAGGCACGCGCCTGTCGGAACAGCCGGAGGATTACGGCATCATATGGCTGGACCGGGAATTTGTCACCTCTCTTGAAGACGTGCCGGTGAACCGCACGAAGGCGTTGCGGGCGGAAGAAATCTGTTCCGCGCGGTCAGCCTTCCTCGGCATGGTGCTCAGGGAGATGCGCGCGCTGGCTGCGGATGGCAGGATTCCCCGGGAGCGCGTGCGGCGGAGCCTGGAGCTGACGTTCCGATACGGCATCGTGGACAGCTGGTGCGATGCTGTCTACCAAAGAGATGCGCGGCTGATGGCTTACTATCGGGCGATACTTGTGGACGGCTTCCTTGAATGGTCCCGTGTTTGCGACCAGCGACCCGAGGAGGTGACTCCCGTTCGCGTGGTACCCTGGGAAAAGGTGAATTCGGATACTCCGGAGGCATTGATTCGCCTTCTGGCGGCCGCGGACGGCCGCACCCTGGCAGAGCTTCGGGATGCCTTCGGCCTTTCATGGGATGCGCTTCGAAGCCTCATGCGGGAAGCGGAGGAAAGATGCCTGCTGGTATTCTGGAAAACAGCATTCCGGCAGGTGTGATAACTGGGATATGATACCAGAGTGTGTTTCAAAATGCGTCTTCCCGGATTTAGAAACAGACTCTAGTATGAGGAGGAGAAGTATGGAGCAGAACAAGCCAGCGGAAGAAAGGGTACTGTCACCCGACAATTTGAGCTACACATTGCAGGTGGCCTCTCCCGGCATGCTGTTCAGTATATTGGCGATACTGATCGTGGCAATCGGCTTTTTCGTATGGGCGACCTTTGGAAACATAGTCGACACGATCCCGGTCACTCTGATCTTTGAGAGCAACTACGTAGAAGCGATCTCGAAGATGGGACTGACGCTTTCCGAAAATGAAATTATCGGAGTGGAAGAGGTTTTCAATCGGGGTCAGGATGTGGACGCAACCTCGCTGGACAGGTGCGTCGCCTTCGTCAGCGAAGACGACATGAAACGTATCGAGAGTGGTATGAAGGTCAAAACTACCGAATGGTCGGGCGTTGTGCTGAGCGTTTCTCATACGCCGGTACGCTTTCATCGCTCGCTGCTCTATCCGGTATTCATATCCCACACCCTGCAGCAGGGCAATACAGTGGCGAACGCGGAGATCGTCATCAACGAGTTCAGGCCGATTTCATTTCTGATCACATAAAGGGGGCTGCAGCGCGAATGTTTACAAGACGGAATAAGAGCGCAGCCCCGACGCGCATCAAATCTCCGCTGCGCAAAGGCGTTGCGGCGACGCCACTGGTCATGCAGATGGAGGCGACGGAGTGCGGCGCGGCATGCCTGACGATGATACTGGCCTATTACAAAAAGTGGATACCGCTGGAGCAGATCCGGGTGGATTGCGGCATTTCCCGGGATGGCGCCAACGCCAAGAACGTGGTGCTGACAGCCAGGCGGTATGGCCTGGAGGCGGACGGCTACCGCTATTCCCTCGGGAAATTACAGACAGAGGCCACCTTCCCCTGCATCGTATTCTGGAATTACAACCATTTTATCGTTCTGAAAGGTTTTAAAGGGAACAAGGCCTACATCAACGATCCGGCCAGGGGCAGCTTCATCCTCACGCTGGAGGAATTCGAAGCGGGCTACAGCGGAGTCTGCCTGGTCATGTCTCCCGGGCCGGAATTTGTGCCTCAGGGCAAACCAAAGCGGGTATCGACCTTTGTGGTGGAAAAAATCCAGGGAAGCAAAAAGGACATCCTGCTCCTTGGCCTGATCACGGCCGTCACCTCCTTGATCGAGATTACCAAGCCGGGTTTTGCCAGGTTTTTCGTCGATCATCTGCTGACCGACGGGGAAAGCCCACGGCTGATGCCGTTCATACTGATCGCCGGCGTGGCGTTCACACTGGAGGGCATCGCATCCTGCATACAGGCGATTTACGCGCTCAAGGTCAATGGCAAGCTGGATGTGGCGGGGAACTCCGCTTACATGTGGCATGTGCTCCATCTTCCGGTGCAGTTCTTCGATGGGCGCATGATGGGCGACCTGACAGAGCGAAAGAACGAGAACGCGGACATCGCCAAGGTAATTGTCAACACCCTTGCCCCTCTGGCAGTCAGGGCCGTGGTGATCATCGTCTATTTCTGCCTGATGATCCGCTATAGCCTCCTGCTGTCAGCGATCGGCATACTTTCAGTGGTGCTCAAGCTGATCGTGGCCAACGTGATTTCCCGCAAGCGCATCAACATCGCCCGCGTACAGAAGCGCGACAGCGGCAACCTCAGCACCTCTACGATGAACGGCGTCAACATGATTGAAACCATCAAGGCTTCCGGCGCGGAGCGGGGTTATTTTGAACAATGGTCCGGTTATCAGGCCGCCGTGAATCTTCAAAAACAGCGCTACGTCGTGATCGACGGCTATCTGGGGCTGATACCCGTAATGCTGGGTCACCTGTGCGATATTACCGTGCTGGGCTTCAGCGTACTGTTCGTCATGAAAGGCCAGTGGACGCTGGGCATGCTCAGCGCCTTTCAGGGTATATTGCAGATGTTCATTACGCCTGTAAATGATTTCGTCAACGCTGGCCAGACCTTCCTGGAAATGCGCACCAACATGGAGCGCATCGACGACGTGATGAAGACGCGCACCATCGAAATTGAAGATACGCCTGCCCCGGATCAGGTCGAAAAGCTCAAGGGTTATATCGAGCTGAAAAATGTAACCTTTGGCTATTCCACCCTGGCGGAGCCGTTGGTGACCGATTTCTGCCTGACCGTAGAGCCTGGCCAGAGCGTGGCCATCGTCGGCTCGTCCGGCTCCGGCAAATCCACACTGACCAAGCTGATTACCGGCCTTTACGAGCCCTGGAGCGGCGAAATACTGTTTGACGGCGTTCCCAGGAAGAAGATCAACCGCCTGGTCTTCACGGGTTCGGTGACGTCGGTCGATCAGGACGTCATGCTGTTCTCGGAGTCCATCGCCGACAACATCAAGCTTGGACAGCAGGACATCGAAGACTTCGAGATGTTGCTGGCCGCCAAAGACGCCTGTATACACGATGAAATCACAGCCATGACCTTCAGTTACGGTACCATGCTGAATGACGGCGGCAGGAATCTGTCCGGCGGACAGCGGCAAAGGCTTGAGATCGCCCGGGCGCTGGCACAGGATCCCAGCATACTGGTCATGGACGAGGCGACCAGTGCGCTGGATGCCAAGACGGAGCAACAGGTGATGCAGAACATCCGCAACAGGGGCATCACGACGATCCTGGTGGCGCACCGCCTGTCCACGGTGCGGGATTGCGACCGCATCATCGTGCTGGATCACGGCAGCATGGTGGAACAGGGCACGCACGATGAACTGGTTGCAAAGAAGGGGTATTACTACAGGCTGGTCTCGAGTGACTGATCGCGAGATGTCAGGACAACAGAAGGGGGAAGCAAACCGTGGGATGGTTTGAAGACCAGATACAACAGCGGATAAACGGGCAGGATGATGATTTGCACGACGTCCTGGTGGAAATGGCGAATATCGTTTCGGGCAATCCGTCCATGGTTTATTTCGTTGGTTCCCGCAAGGTGGTGGAAAACGCGGTAAAGCAGCTGTTGCTCTATTTTAACAAGGGAGACATTGAAATACCGGTTAACATCAAGGAAACGGATCAAATACTGAAATACGTGTGTCGCGAGGCGGATCTGATGACGCGACCGGATACGCTGGAACACAACTGGTATAAACACATGACCGGCACCATGCTGGGCACCCTGAAGAGCAACGGCACGATGATCGCAATCCTTCCGGGACAGTTTGGACAGTATTATTACTACAATGCCGAGACCATGAAGCGGGTGCGCATCACCCGCCAAAACGAAGATCTGATCGACAGACAAGCCCTCTGCTTCTACAACAGCTTTCCGGCACGCAAACTGACAAGCAGAGATATTATCAATTTCATACAGGCAAATGTGCTTCGCTGGGACTTGTTCACCGTATTGGCGTCTTTGCTGCTTTGCACGGTCATGGGCCTTTGCATCGCGCCGCTGACGCGGATTCTCTATGAGATCGTTTTGCCCAGCGGGGAAATCGTCGGGATGGTGTCACTGCTGGTGTTTATACTGACGCTGAAGCTGTCTCAGGGCGCATTCGACGTTTTAATGAATCTGAATAAACAGAAGATCATCGCCAAGATTCAGCTTCCGTTGCAGTCGGCAGGGATGATACGCATTCTGAATCTTCCCACATCTTTTTTCAGACAGTATCTCGCGGGTGATCTGGCTTCGCGGGTGGAACTGTTGCCAGAGCTGTGTGAGAGAATCTGCAACGGCAAGCTGATCATACTGACGGCCTTGGTTTCCGGGTTTGCCTACGGCACACAGATCGCCGCTTACAAGCCCGATCTCCTCAAACCGGTCATCTTTCAGATCCTGGCTGTCCTGATCACCTTTATCGTCGTTTACAGGCTGCGCGCCGCGAATAATAAAAAGGTGCTGGATGCCAAGGCCAAGGAGGTCGGTAACGTCTACGACACGCTATCCATCATCAACAAGATTCGCCTGACGAGCGGTGAAAAGGTGTTCTTCTCGCGATGGGCCAACATGTACAAAAAAGTGGCGTCGTACCAGTTCCAAATTCCGTTCGTATTGAAAATCAGCCGTGCGCTTCCGACAATCATATCTTTGGTGACACTTTTGATACTCTACTTGACAGCGGCACGGGATCAACTGTCCTCTGATACATGGTTTGCGTTTATGGCCAGCTACGGCATGATCACCGCGGCCTTGCAGACGCTGACGGATTCCATAGATGATATCGCGGGCATCTCACCGCTGTATGACATGGTCAGGCCATTTCTGGAAACAGAAACCGAGAATTTCGGCAAGCGCAGGCAGGTATCCCGGCTTCAGGGCAAGATTGAGGTCAACAATGTGAGCTTCTCTTATTCGCCGGAAACTCCGAACGTGCTGGAGCATCTGTCGCTGAGCATCAAAAAGGGCGAGTATGTGGCCATCGTCGGAAAGACGGGCTGCGGCAAATCCACCCTTTTCAGGCTGTTGCTGGGGTTTGAAACGCCAAACAGCGGCCGCATCTATTACGACGGGAAAGCGTTGGACAACCTCGACCTTCAATCAGTCAGGCAGAATATCGGCTCCGTTACACAGGACGGAAAGCTGTTTCTTGGAGATATCTACTCCAACATCGTCATCTGCAAGCCAACGCTCACGCTGGATGACGCATGGAAGGCGGCTGAGCTGGCCGGCATCGCGGATGACATTCGAAGCATGCCGATGGGCATGCATACGCTGATTTCCGAGGACAACGGAGGCATTTCCGGCGGGCAGCGGCAAAGGCTGATGATCGCAAGGGCGATAGCGCACCAACCGCCCATACTGTTCTTCGACGAAGCCACCTCAGCGCTCGACAATATTTCGCAGAAGATCGTGACAGATTCCCTGGCCGGGATGAATTGCACCCGTCTGGTGATTGCCCACCGTCTCTCCACCATTCGCGCCTGTGACCGCATACTCGTGCTGGACAAGGGCAAAATCGTAGCAGACGGGGATTATGAAACGTTGGTGAGAACCAGCCCCGTCTTCGCGGAACTGGTCGAGCGGCAGTCCCTTTGACGTTGCGCCTCAGCCCGCGGCTTCCCGGTAACAATAACGTCAATGTCTATGTGG
>ONJE01000458.1 GCA_900318045.1 uncultured Eubacteriales bacterium | reverse complement strand
CCGGTGCTGACTGCCGCAGGCAATACGCTTCGCATTCTGCGGCAGCCCAGGGCTTCATCGGCGGCCATGTATAACTGCCTGTCGCTGCCGGTCAGCCGGTTCAGATAAAACGCCTTCATCCGCGGACGATCATCCTTTCAGAATCCGGTTTGATTCCTTTCAATTATCCCTTGAAACCATTGGATTGTCAATCGGAAAATTGTTCATCCGCCCGTTCCGCCCATTCGCCGGAATACCTGCAGTCCGGCTAAAAAATAGCTTGACAAAAAACCGCAAATTGTCTACAATGTATGTTGCGTGCGCGGGTGTAGCTCAATGGCAGAGCTCCAGCTTCCCAAGCTGGCTACGTGGGTTCGATTCCCATCACCCGCTCCATTTATAGCGCAGCCCGTGCGCTATTAAATCATTATTTGCGCTATGCGACTTTTAAGGAGGAGATTCCCATGGCCAAGCAACATTTTGAGCGCACGAAGCCCCATGTCAACATCGGCACTATCGGTCACGTTGACCACGGCAAGACCACCCTGACCGCCGCCATCACGATGGTACTGGCCAAGGCGGGTCAGGCCCAGGCGATGAAGTACGACGAAATCGACAAGGCGCCTGAAGAGAAAGCCCGCGGCATCACGATCAACACCGCTCACGTCGAGTACGAGACGAAGTCCCGTCACTATGCTCACGTGGACTGCCCCGGCCACGCTGACTATGTTAAGAACATGATCACCGGCGCGGCGCAGATGGACGGCGCGATCCTGCTGGTTTCTGCTCCCGACGGCCCCATGCCCCAGACCCGCGAGCACATCCTGCTTGCCCGTCAGGTAGGCGTGCCCTACATCGTGGTCTTCATGAACAAGACCGACCTGATGGACGACCCCGAGCTGCTCGAACTGGTCGAGATGGAAGTCCGCGACCTGCTGTCCAGCTACGATTTCCCGGGCGACGAAATCCCGATGATCAAGGGTTCTGCGCTGAAGGCTCTGGAATACATGCAGAACGACGGTTCTGATCCTGAGCACGCTCCCGAATGCCAGTGCATCTACGAGCTGATGGACGCTGTCGACAGCTACATTCCGACTCCGGAACGCGCGACCGACAAGCCCTTCCTGATGCCCGTTGAAGACGTGTTCTCCATCACCGGCCGCGGCACCGTGGCCACGGGCCGTATCGAGCGCGGTACCGTCAAGCTGAACGACACTGTTGAAATCGTTGGTCTGGTCGAAAAGAGCCGCACCACGGTCGTCACCGGTGTTGAAATGTTCCACAAGCTGCTGGACGACGCCCAGGCTGGCGACAACGTCGGTCTGCTGCTGCGCGGCATCCAGCGCACCGAGATTGAGCGCGGCCAGGTCATCGCGAAGCCGGGCACGATCAAGCCCCACACCCACTTCTGGGGTCAGGTGTACGTGCTGAAGAAGGAAGAAGGCGGCCGCCACACTCCGTTCTTCAACAACTATCGTCCGCAGTTCTACTTCCGCACCACCGACGTGACGGGCACCATCAAGCTGCCGGAAGGCACTGAAATGGTCATGCCGGGCGACAACGTCGAAATGGAAGTCGAACTGATCACCCCGATCGCCATCGAAAAGGGTCTCCGCTTCGCTATCCGCGAAGGCGGCCACACCGTTGGCGCCGGTTCCGTTACCCCCCCGCCCGGCCGGCTTAAACCGGCCGGGATGAGCAGTCAAACGAAAGAGGTGTTATCACCATGGCAGCGAAAGAAGCCCGCGCCAATATTGTGCTGGCGTGCACCGAATGCAAGCAGCGCAATTACAACACCAAGAAGAACCGTAAGAACTCTCCGGATCGCATCGAGCTGAAGAAGTACTGCCGTTTCTGCAGGAAGCATACCGTTCACCGCGAAACGAAGTAACGGGAGGACATAGTCATGGCAGACGAAAAGAACGTACAGAAGAAAGCGGACGCAAAGCCGGCCACCGGCAACAAGTTCGTCAACTTCTTCAAGAACCTGCCGGCAAACATTGCCCGGCCGTTCCGTGACATGTGGCATGAGCTCAAGAAGGTGACCTGGCCCTCCAAGAAGGACCTGATCAACTACACGCTGATCGTACTCGCCTTCATCGTGTTCATGGGTGTTGTAATCGGCCTGCTGGACCTCGGCTCGAGCGAGCTGGTCAGGCTGCTGATCAGGATCTGATCAGAAAAAAACCAGGTCGGCCGGGCCCCGTCCCGGCCGGCTGACCCGATTCATTACAGACGAGGAGCGTCATCATGGCAGACAAGAGCGATCGTCCCGGAACGCTTGAATGGTATGTGGTACATACCTATTCCGGCTACGAAAACAAGGTCAAGGACAACCTGGAAAAGGCCGTTGAAAACAACGGCATGCAGGACCTGATCAAAGACGTACGCGTACCGGTGGAAGAGGTCGTGGAGATCAAGAACGGCAAACGCAAGATCTCCCAGCGCAAGACGTTCCCCGGCTACGTGCTGGTGCGCATGATCATCACCAACGAAAGCTGGTATGTGGTGCGCAACACGCGCGGCGTGACCGGCTTTGTCGGTCCTGAAAGCAAGCCGGTGCCGCTGACGCCGGCCGAACTGGAAGTGATGCTCAACAACCCCGCGAGCCGCGTGGATTACAAGATCTCCGTGGGCGAAGAGGTGCGCATCCTGTCCGGTCCTCTCGAAAACTTCACCGGCATGGTGGAGGAGATCGATACCGTGCGCGAGAAGATGACCGTGCGCGTCAAGATGTTCCTCGGCCGCGAAATGCAGGTTGAAGTCGACCTGGATCAGGTCGATAAGCTGGATACAAACGAGTGAGCTTCAGGCGCGCCGGAAACCCGGTTTGAAGCTTATCGCTTTTCCCCCGGTGGGAGGCAGGCTGCGCCCCTGCCGCCAATACCACAAGTCTGAAGGAGGTGCCATATCACATGGCAAAGAAAATTACCGCCGT
>ONJE01000128.1 GCA_900318045.1 uncultured Eubacteriales bacterium | reverse complement strand
CCCGCAGGCTTGCTGGCGGCAAGTCAAGGGACTTCAACGCCGGTATGGCGGAAAAGATGCCGCATGATTGTATAGGTTTAGGTTGAGATTAGTATTATAGGGTAGAGTCAGTGATTACCACATCCACCGGCACGTCGTAATCGTCCACGTCCAGATGGTCGTACAGCTGGAAATCATAGCACAGCGCCACGGTGGGATGATGGGGCTGCTCGGCGAGGTAGCGGTCGTAGTAGCCGCCGCCGTAGCCCACCCGATGTCCCTGGGGGTCGAAGGCCAGCCCGGGCATCAGGATCAGTGCGGTCGAGTCGTCGGCGATGGGGCCGTCTTCGATGGGCTCCATGATGTGAAACGCGCCCTGGGGCGCCAGGCCCTCAAAGCTGTCGATCCAGATGAACACCATCTCGTCCCCGACGACCTTCGGCACTGCCACACGCTTGCCGTCCGCCCACGCCCGCTGAATTATGGGATTCGTGCGCACCTCCTGGTTGAAGGATAGATAAGCGTAGAGGGATCTTGCTGCCCTGTACTGCTCCGTCGCGTACAGCATCTTCGCCAGAACGGCGCTCCTTGCTTCAATCTCAGCTGCGCTCAACGCGCGCTTCTTCGCGCCGATTTCCCGGCGCAGGGCCTTCTTGTCCATAACAGTTCACCTCGATAAAACAACTTATCTCCGACCACTGCCGCGCATCATCGCTTTCCACATCGGAAGAATATAAATTCCGGGCGGTGAATCGTGCCGCCAAACAGGTCAGGGTATCGTTTCCTCATATCATCCGAGATGTGGGATTCCTGGCACTCCTCAATGATGAAACCCGCTTTGATCATGGCATTGATAAGGGTGGCCAGCGTTCTGTGGTAGTACTCGTACCCGTCCACGACCCAGTTGACCTTTCTGAGTCCTTCTACACAGTAATTCACGACATTTGCGTACAGCCGTACTCCCGAATCAGTGCGGGTATATCGATCACACGAACCGTCCCATGCTGTCACCATGGGATGGGACATACTGAAGACCAGCTTCGCGTCATCCTCCATGAGCAGGTATGTGTTTTGCATCAAAGCGCCAAAATCCTCGATGTAATCAAACGCAAGGGAACTCGTAACAATATCAAAGCGTTCCCCGATGGCGCTGATGTCCTCCATCGCCATACGCTGATAGACGATATTATCAGCGCAATTGTGTTTCTTGGCGTAATCGAGCATCTTTTCAGAGATGTCGATGGCCAAAATAGCTTTTGCGCCCATGTCTGAATACTGCTTTGCGTGCTGTCCCATACCGCATCCGATATCGAGAATCGTTTTTCCGCGAAGTTTCAGCCATCTTCGACTTGCAAAAACCTTGACTGCCCGCCAGGCAGCCTGCGTCTTTTGCAAGTCAAATCTGTCTAAAATTCATCTCGCCGGACGCCGCGATAGTTTTTAGAGGTACCCATAATGAAAGCCATTCCCGCACGGGATGGGTCATCTCTTTTTATACAATAAGAGCTCCGGATTGGCGCCGTTCTCTTCGTAGGTACAGATCAGTATAAAGTCCATGCAGGCCAGCACGCCGAAGCAACGACCACCGCCGAACTCGGATTCCAGCTGGTTTCCCAGATAAGTGGTCTTGTCGTTGAGAAACTTCGCCTTCATGCCGCTGGGAAGCGGATAATCCAGGTTGACGTAGCTGCCGACCAGTGCGTTCAGCTTCTCGACATGGGGCAGGCCCTCGATGTGAAGCCCGTTGATCTCATCGATCAGCTGCTTCTTGAACGCCTCAAACTGTCCGTTGTCGCTCAGCTCCTCGTAGCGCTTCCAGTAATCCAGCTGGGGCAGCGCCTGCTTCAGATAGGCGCGGGCCTGTTCCTCGGTGAAATTGTCGCTGACCATGTTGCCCACGCATACTTCGATCAGGTCGTCCATGTTGCTGTAGGTGTAAGTCCCGTCGGCGTAGCACCACTGGCAATAGTGCTCGTTGGGCGTGCCGTCCTTGTCCTTCCCGATGATCGAATCCTCCAGCGGCATGCCGCAGCACTGGCAGATCAGCTCATGCGGGGAGCCCAGCAGCGTGTTGATGGAGACGTTGAACAGCCTGGAGAGCAGCTTCAAAGTCTCTGTGTTCGGCACGGTATCGCCGTTTTCCCAGCGGGACACGGCCTGTCGGGTGACGAAGACCTTTTCCGCCAGTTCATCCTGGGAAAGGCCCATATCTGTCCTGAGCTTGTGGATGACGGTCTGTGTATTCATAATAAGTACCTCCCTTGAAGCGTTCTGGTATTATTCTACTATAGAGGTACTTGCAATACAAGCAACCCGCTGTTGCTGTCACCGGGGATATCACAATACCTCCCTTCTGAAAGCGATCTTCAGAAGGGAGGTATGCTTATGCGACAGCCAATAAGCTGTATGTCTTACCTTACATCAGCGGCTCCATGCCCAGCACGGGATGGCCGACCTCGGTCAGGTAGTTGAGCAGCTCCTCGGGGTCCTCGGTGCAGACGGTCTCGTCAGCGATCATGCTGGTGAAGTTGTCGATGCCGTAGAGCTCCTTGGCGCTCTCGTTCAGGCGATCGGCGATCTGCTCCTTCAAAGCCTTCGGCAGCCAGACGATGCGGGCCAGGCCGCCCTCAGCCTTGATGAACTTCTTGGAGGCGATGAAGTGCTTGCCGTGGCCCATGAAGCCGGGGGTCTGCACGCCGCCGCCGGTCATGGAGGCCAGCTCGGAGAAGCTCATGCCCATGGGGGTCATGCCCACATGCTCGCGGTTGACGATGACCACGCCGTTGGACAGGGGCTCAATGCCGCAGATGCACTCGAAGCAGCCGCAGGAGGTCATCGGGTCTTCCATGATGGAGTACAGCGTGACCTGCTCCAGCGCGCCGTGGCTGTACTGGTTGACCGCTTCATTGACGTCCTCATAGCGGCCGGTGCGCTCGTCGATCAGGCGGGTCTTGGGCACGATCTGGCAGGGACCGTTGGGGTCCAGCTCATTGGTAGCCTTGGCATCCAGCCAGGACACGGCGCCGCACAGACCCAGGCGCTCGGGGGTGACGATGCAGACGTGGGAGGGAGAGAAGGCCTGGCACAGTATGCAGGTGTAGAACACATCCACGCTCTCATCGGTCATGGACTTCAGGCGCTCGTCGCGCTTGTCGAAGGTGTGGTTGGCCTCTTCACGCAGGGCCTTGACCTTCTCGGGATCGGTGTAGATGCGCACCTGGCACTTGTCCACGACGGTGTCATACTCGCTCTTGATCTTGGCGTACAGCACCTCGCCGATGTGCTTGGCGCGGAAACCGGCGTCGAAGGAGGCGTTGCTCACGCGGATGCGGATCATATCGCGCTGGCCAGTGTGCATGACGCCTTCGATGCAGTTCAGGAAGCTGTGGAACTTGCGCTCGAACACGCCCTCAAAGTCGGTCTGCATGCTCTTGCCGCAGACGTCCACGATGTAGGCGATCGGAATCTTCGCGCCGACCTCGAACTCGTCGAAATCGGGGCCTTCCAACGTAATGCGATGGTCCTCGATCTCGTGGGGCTCCTTGGTCTGCACCAGCTCGACGCAGTCCACGCGGGAGCCGTCCATCTCGATGCGCATGTCCTTCTTGCGGATGATTTCGCCCTCGTAGGCGGAGGAGAAGGCCACGGGAATGTCGATGTTGGTGATCTTGATCTTGATGTCGCGGGCCTCCAGGGAGGTCTCGATCCAGTCCTTGGTGTCCTTGTAGACGATCAGGCTCTTCGGCACGGGCCAGGTCGGATCGTGGTCGTCGTTGGTGATGACCGGGAAGCCCATCTTGATGGCGCCGGCGCCACAGGCCACGACGATGTCATCGACAGGCGCGTACGCGTTGACGAAGGCGAAGATGCGGGCCATGGTGTAATCGTGGAACGCCTGTGCGTCGCCGGGTTCGGTGGCGCCGAAGATCATGGTAGCGCGGGTGACCAGGCTGATGACGTGGCCGACGGACCAGATATCGGGGCCGACTGCCACGGCACGGACGTTGAAGCCGGTGTTCATGCCGGCGGAGTGCACCTGATCGATGATGCCGCCGATCATGAATACGAAGATGCCGCGGCTCTGATAGCCCTTGACGGTCTCGACCGCTTCTTCAACGGAGGGGGCGGGGCCGATCATGACCACGAAGCCGGGGATGTCGCGGGTAACCAGCGGAACGCCCAGCTCGCGCACCTCGGCGTCAGAGAAGTGGCCGTGGTACTGGGTGCCCTCGTAGGGGGTGGGGGTGCGGGCGTACTTGGTGGCCTCGATCACCTCAGCCGCCATGGCGGTGGCCACGCCGGAATCGAAGATGCTCTTGGTGCGGTTCTCCCGGGTCATCATGGCGCGTATGGAGGCCAGTGCGGTCTTCAGCTCGCCCAGGGTGGTGACCTTCTGGCCCAGGTAGGCGTAGATGCAAGCCAGGAAATAGGCGGTGTCGGGCATCGTCATGGGGGCGTCTTCGCCCAACTCGGCGATGACCTTGTTCAGCTCTTCCTCCGCCTTGAAGTACATTTCATCGGAACCACGGAATACAGTTTGAAACAGTCCCATCTATCTCTACATTCCTTTCATGATTGATTCTGGTAATCCTGCCGTCAGGGGATGCGCACGGCAGCGAATCAGGCTTCCTTTTCGCTGTCGATGCGCGCCTTGATGGCTCGAATCTCATCGACGGTGCGTGCGCTGAGATCGTAGGGCGACATGCCCCGCCGATCGGCATCGATCACGTCCGCGTCGTAGTGGATGAAGCCCAGCAGCGCGTCTTCGGGGATGCGGGCCTTCAGGAAGGCCTCGTCGTCCGCGCCTCTCACCTTGTTGGCGACCACGCGCACCCGGGTGATGCCCAGGTCCGCGGCCAGCTGCTTGACCTTTTGGTAGGTCTGGATGCTGCGCGCGCCGGGTTCGATCACGACGATGAACTGGTCCATCATGCTGGCGGTGCCGCGGCCCAGGTGCTCCAGGCCGGCCTCCATGTCCATGATGACCACGTCGTCCTTGCGGAAGATCAGGCTGGAGAGTATGGCCTTGAGCATCACGTGCTCGGGACATACGCAGCCGGAGCCGCCGGTTTCCACCGTGCCCATGACCAGCAGCTTGACGCCGTTGATCTCGCGGGCGTAGGTATCGGGGATGTCGCTGACCTGGGGATTCAGCTTGAAGAACTTGTTCAGGCTGTTCGCGCCGGTGCGCTCTTCAACCAGCTTGCGCATCTTGGAGATGGGGGTGATGGAATTGACCTCCTCCTCGGTAAAGCCAAGCGCAAGGCCCAGGTTCGCGTCGGGGTCGACGTCGGCCGCGAGGACCGTGCGGCCCTCGTCGGCGTAGAGCCTCGCCAGTATGGAGGACAGGGTGGTCTTTCCGACGCCGCCCTTTCCGGTGATTGCAACCTTCATATATGCTGAATCCTCTCAATCTGATTGGGGTGGGGAAGATTACCTGATTCTTTCCCCGCTCCCGGATCATTATGCTTTATCAGATGCCAAGCGCGACGCGCTTCTCTTCTATGCGCTCCATCATCATGTCGCCCATCTTTTCGATGTCCAGCTCGACGGTGAAGTTCGCGCCGACCCAATCCTTGATGCTGCCCTGCAGCAGGCCCTCGACGGCGGGACCGCCCTTGGTGTAGGGGTTGACGCCCAGGAAGGTGTCGATGCCGGTGGCCACGACGTAGTTGCCGATGGACACGGCCTTTTCGGACATGTACTCAGGCGCGCAGCCCACCACGGGCACGTCGCAGATATCAATGCCCCAATCCTTGGCGATGTCGGCAGCCAGGATCATCATGCGGGAGATGTCCACGCAGGAGCCCATGTGCAGGATCGGCGGGATGTCCACCAGCTCGCAGACGCGCTTGAGGCCCTCGCCGCAAAGGCTCTTGGCCTCCTTGCTCAGCAGGCCGGCCTTGGCGGCAGCCTGGGCGGAACAGCCGGACACGATGACGATGATGTCGTTGGCGATCATCTTCTTCATCAATTCGATGTGGGCGTAGTCGTGGCGGACGCGGGGGTTGTTGCAGCCGACCAGGGCCACGGCGCCGCGCAGCACGCCGGACTTCACGCACTGGACCAGCGGGATCATGGTGTTGACCTGATCCAGGTGGCTGTTGGTGACGCCGTCCAGGCACTTCTTGATGGCCTCAACGGAGTAACCGACGGTGGCGTTGGTCTTCAGCTGCGGAATGTGAACCAGCTCGGGCTTGCGGTTCTTGAAGTTGCGCACAGCCATCTCCACGATCTTCTTTGCATTCTCGCCGGCAGTCGCTTCATTGAACTCGATGTAGTCGGAATCGGGCATCTGGGCGATGGGAGAGGTGGTTACGAACTTGGTGTGGAAGCACTTGGAAAGGGGACCGAGCGCGGGGAAGATGCACTGCACGTCCACGACGATGGCCTCGCACGCGCCGGTCAGCACCACGTTCTCCTGCTGGAGGAAGTTGCCGGCCATGGGGATGCCGTGGCGCATGGCGACCTCGTTGGCGGTGCAGCACACGCCGGCGACGTTGATGCCCTTCGCGCCCATTTCCTTGGCCAGGGCTACCATTTCGGGATCCTGGGCGTAGAAAACGATCATCTCAGACAGCGACGGATCGTGGCCGTGGACGATGATGTTGACCATGTCCTCTTCCATGACGCCCAGGTTGGCGTTGGTGTCCACGGGCTTGGGAGTGCCGAACAGCACGTCGGAAAACTCGGTGCCCATCATGGAGCCGCCCCAGCCGTCGGACATGCCGGCGCGCAGGGACTGGCGAACCAGTGCCTCGGGCAGGGAGGAGCAGCCCATGTGGGTCATGTGCATGGACTGGGAAACCTCGCGGTCGATGGCGCGGGGTTCGATGTCGGCGTCGTGCCAGATCTTCTGGCGCACCTCCGGGGCGCGCTTCAGGAAGCGCTGTACGCCGAAGGGCTTGCCGTACTCCAGCAGGCCAGTCTCGGCGACCTCGTGGGCCACATCGTAAATGTCGCGGCCCTCGGTCTCGATATCCCATTCCTTGGCGATGCGGATCAGCTTCTCGGGATCCTTGACCTGATAGTCGCCGCCTTCCTTGGAGAGGTACAGCACGTGGGCGATGTTGCGGCCATGGTCGGAGTGGGTCGCGGCGCCGCCGGCGGTGAAGCGCAGGTAGTTGCGGCCGACGATGCCGTCGCGGTCGCAGCCGCAGATGCCGCGGGGAGCTTTGGGGGTGATGCGGCAGGGGCCCATGGTGCAGATGCGGCAGCAGATGCCCTCTTCGCCGAACTTACAGTGCGGGGTCTGATTCTTGACGCGCTGCTGCCAGGTGTCGGCACCGACCGCTGCTGCCGTCTCGAGCAGGCGATTGGTCGCAGCTTCCATCTCTTCGAGAGTGATGAAGGTTTTGGTGATCTCGCTCAATGTGATTTCCTCCCAAACATTGTAGTTGTAACATAACAGGTGCGGTGCAGCGCTGCGCCGATGGGTCCGCAATCGCGTCCCGGCGGCCTCGGAGATGTTTGCATCCACAACACCATATTTGCAGATGCAAACCTCTTGGGCCAGACTGTAATCTGTAGCTTTGCATACCATACCATGATTAGTATCATTTTATCAAATCGGCGTTACAAAGTCAACGGAAATATCCCCCCGGGAGGCATATTTGTGGCGAATCTTTTATTTAATTTATGTGATACTGAAATGAAATAAATATTATATGTAGGTTAACATGGGCTCTAAATCATAGTTATATAACACTAATAATTGTTATATTTACATAACTCGGTTTATTGGGTTATAATAATCCACACACATGATGTTGGAGGGAACAACCGATGAAGAAGCTTGTAGCCAATAAAGACATTCAGTGCATGGCGTGCCTGAGCTGCGTCCGGGCCTGCTCCGAGGCCTTCTACAAGGAGTTTGATCCGGCCAAGAGCTGCATACAAATCGTGGACAACAAGGGCGAAGCCAAGGTCAAGACCTGCATACAGTGCGGCAAATGCATGCGCACCTGCACCCATGGCGCGATCAGCCAAAATCCCAAGACCGGCGTCTATATGATCAACAAAAAGCTGTGCGTCGGCTGTGGAGATTGCGTCAAGGCATGCCCGATGCAGGTTATGACGATGGGTGAGACGGCCACCAAGTGCATTGCCTGCGGCATCTGCGCCAAGGCATGTCCGATGGACCTGTTGAGCGTGGTGGAGAAGTAAAGGAATAACCGCACAATATTCCGCAGGCTTAGTGGGGCTAAGTCAAGGAAAATCAACGCAGAAATGCAGGCTAAGACGCCGAAATTGCGCTTCAGGCATTTTAGAAACACACTCTAAAAGCCAGACAGAGGAAAGGGACATATTCGCCGATTTGCGGATGCGCCCCTTTCTTTTTACTCGTCTATGCTCCTGTGAAACGGTTGCGCGTGACGGGGTTCGTTTGCTATAATGGCAGACATCAGAAATCTAATTGACAGAAGGGCTGTGACATTGTGCGCGAAGCGCTGACACAACTGAAACAAAAGCTGAACGATGAGAGCTACATCGCCGACGACGCCCTGGTAACCACGCTCTATGTGGCGGCGAAGTTGAACCGGCCGCTATTGATCGAGGGTGCGGCAGGGGTCGGCAAGACGGAGGTGGCCAAGGCCGCCGCCCGGGCCTTCGGGCGCGAGCTGGTGCGCCTGCAATGCTACGAGGGCCTGGACGAATCCAAGGCGCTGTACGAGTGGAACTATCAGAAGCAGCTGCTGGCCATACAGATGGGCAACCGGGGGGAGGACCGTCAGTCCATGAAGGACCTGTTCGGCGAGGAATACCTGCTGGAGCGCCCACTGCTCAAATCCATACGCAGCGACGCGCCGGTTGTGCTGCTGATTGACGAGATCGACAAGGCCGACGCCGAGTTCGAGGCATTCCTGCTGGAGCTGCTCAGCGAGATGCAGGTCACCATTCCCGAATACGGCACCGTGCGGGCCCGCAGCCTGCCCTTCATCGTGTTGACCAGCAACCATACCCGACCGCTGTCGGAAGCGTTGCGCAGACGCTGTGCCTACCTGTATCTGGAATACCCCGGCATAGAGAAGGAGATCGCCATACTCACTTCGAAGCTGCCCGGCCTGGATGAGACACTGGCGGCCCAGGTGGCCCGGGCGGTGGCCTTGCTCAGGAGCAGCGAGAAGGTCACCAAGAAGCCCTCCGTAGCGGAATCGCTGGACTGGGCCAGTGCGTTGATGGCGCTGGGCGTGGAAGAGATGGACGACGAGAGCTGTGCCCAAACCATCGGCTTTGCGCTGAAGAACAACGACGACATCCGGGAGATGCTTGCCGATGACGACTTCATCAGAAGCCTTATATAGCGTCCATAATGATTGCGACTGTGGATGCGCAAAAACAGACCAAAGTACGGAATGCGAATGCGGTGGCCATTGCCATCATCACGGTCATGACGGCCATGCCCATGCTTGTTTGAAACCGACACCGGTTGGGAAAATATGCGGATTTGTGAATTTCCTGCGGGCTCAGGGTTTGGCTGTCGGCATCGCCGAGACACAGGACGCACTGAAAGCGTTGACTATGGTCGGTTTTGAGGACAGAGACACGGTTCGCGCGACGCTGAAGACACTGTTTACCGGCTCAAAACAGGAGCAGCAGGTATTTGACCGCTGCTTCGACCTGTACTTCGTCTCCGCCGAGGAATTCAAGGCCAATCAGGCGGACATAGCCCTGGCCAGGCAGGAATATGAGGCTCGGCAGCGGGAGCTGGAGGAGCGCCTCAGCGTTCAGGGAAGGCCTGTCGACTTGCGGGATGATCTGAAGGACGTCTATGCCAGGATGCCGCAGAGCGAGCGGGATCACCTGAAGGACGTCGTTGACAAATTCTCGGAAAAGATGAAGCATGCGCCGAAGCTGTACGAAGGCTTCATTCGCTCGGTGTTCATGAAGAGCCTGATGGAGCAGCAGTTGCTGCTTGAGGACGCCGCAGAGGGCGCCGGGCAGGCGGACAGCGACGCCGACCTGATGTTCCGGAACATCTCACGCTTCAGGGAAGCGGATATTCCCAGGGCTTACCTGCTGATTGATCAGGTCACCCGACGCATCAACGGTGAAATCGTTGCCCGGCGCAAACATTCGGGACGATCGGAGGCGCTGGACTTCCGGCGCACGATACGCGCGGGGCTGTCCACTGGCGGCGCGCTGTGCCGGTTGCACCGAAAGCCCCACCACAGCCGCAGGAAGCGGATCGTCATGCTCTGCGACGTGTCCGGCTCGATGCTCCGGTTCTCGGAGTTCGCCATACGGTTCATCAAGTCGCTGTCCGAGGTTTCCGACCATTCCGAGATATTCCTGTTCTCTGAGCAGGTGCAGCGTGTGAACCCTTTTGTTGCGCTTCAAAATATGGACCTGTTCAGCAGCTATGTGCGCACATCGGGGGTGTGGGGCAGGGGCACCAACATCGGCCGGGCGCTGGAAGCGGTGATGGCTGCCGCGCCGCCGGTACTGACGCCGAATACCGTGCTGCTGGTGCTCAGCGATGCCAAGTCCGTCAGTCTGGACCAGGCCGAGGTCAGCCTGATACGGGCGGGCAACGCTGCGGGAAGCGTGATCTGGATGAACCCTATACCCGAAGCGAAGTGGCAGTACCTGAAGGGCGTTACGCGGCTGCGGCAGCATTGCAGCATGGTGCCCTGCGGCACGCTGGATGAGCTGGCAAGGGCATGCCAGCGGCTGATTGGCGGTTAAATCATCGTGAAATGTTTGACTTTTGAGGGATATGGCGTAAAATATATGATTGACTTACGAGCGTTTCCGGCATGAAAGACATGGATCGGAAACCCATTTCTCACGCGACAGGAGGTGGCCACCGTGCCCATCAAAATACCGAACAGCCTGCCCGCCACCGGGGTGTTGGAGAGCGAAAATATATTTGTTATCACGGAATCCAGGGCCATCAGCCAGGACATTCGACCGCTGCACATACTGCTTTTGAACCTGATGCCCACCAAGGTGGCCACCGAGACCCAGCTGGCCCGGGTGCTGGGCAACACGCCGCTCCAGGTGGAGCTGGAGCTGTTGCAGGTCAAATCCCACGAATCCAAAAACGTGTCCCAGGACCACATGCTGGCCTTCTACAAGACATTTGACCAGGTGCGGGACAACAAGTACGACGGTATGGTCATCACCGGCGCGCCGGTAGAGCACATGGCCTTCGAGGAAGTGGATTATTGGGATGAGCTGTGCGAGATCATGGCCTGGAGCAAGAGCCACGTCCACAGCACCTTCCACATCTGCTGGGGCGCCCAGGCAGGGCTGTATTATCACTATGGCATTCCCAAGCTGCCGCTGGACAAGAAGCTGTTCGGCGTGTTCCCGCACCGCGTTGAGCGCAGGAGCAGCATACTGTTCCGAGGCTTTGACGACGTCTTCATGGTGCCCCATTCCCGGCACACCACAATCCTGCGCAGGGACGTGGAGGCCGTCGGTGCGCTGAAGATACTCGCATCGTCGGAGGAGGCGGGTATATATGCCATGGCCACCGACCAGGGCCGTCAGGTGTTCATCACCGGCCATTCCGAGTACGACGCCGACACACTGGAAAGGGAATACCTGCGGGACAAGAACGCGGGCCTGCCCATCGAGGTGCCAAAGAATTACTACCCGAACGATGACGATACCCAATCGCCGGTGATGAGCTGGCGTGCCCACGCCAACCTGTTGTATTCCAACTGGCTGAACTACTTCGTGTATCAGAATACGCCCTACGACCTGAGCGAAATCCAGGACGAGCATACTTGACGCGAGTGGCAAGAATCTGTATAATAGTGGTGGCTTCCGCGCGTCTGTGGTTGAAAGTCGATGCCAGTCGCAGGCGAAACGATCCACGTAAGCCGGGAAAATTCCGGTGAGCATGGTGCGGCTTAGAAGTAAGTCCTGCCGCCATTGGCCGATGGCGAGTGGCGAGAGGGGCAGTAGTGGGGAGGCAAAGTCCTTAAGAGCGAAACCTCCGGCAGGCGAGTGTGGGGTCAAAGACCAGGTCAGGCGCGGAAGCCGCCTGGACCATAAAACAAGATCCTTCGCTTCGCTCAGGATGACACTGAGATGATTCCGTGTCATTGAGAGTGAAGCGAAGGATCTTTCTTGTGCGGTATTTCCTATATTATTTCACGTATTTCTTCAGCTCATCGACCCTGTCCAGCCGTTCCCAGGGCAGGTCCAGGTCGTTCCTGCCAAAGTGGCCATAGCTGGCGGTCTGGGCGTAGATAGGCCGCTTCAGGTCCAGGTACCGTATGATGGAAGCCGGCCGCAGGTCGAATTCCTTCTCGACGATCCCGGCCAGCCTGTCGTCGCTCATCGCGCCGGTGCCGTAGCTGTCCACGAACACCGAGACGGGCTTTGCTACACCGATGGCATAGGCTACGCCCACCTCACACCTGCGGGCGAGCCCGGCTGCCACCAGGTTCTTGGCCACGTGGCGCATGGCATAGGCCGCGCTGCGGTCTACCTTGCTGGGATCCTTGCCGGAGAACGCGCCGCCGCCGTGGTGGGCGTATCCACCGTAGGTGTCCACGATGATCTTGCGGCCCGTCAGGCCAGAATCGCCCTGGGGCCCGCCGATAACGAAACGCCCGGTGGGGTTGATAAAGTATTTGGTGTCCGCGTCCAGCAGCCCGGCGGGCAATATGGGCTTGATCACCTGCGTGATCATGTCTTCGCGGATCTGCTCCTGGGAGACTTCCGGCGCATGCTGGGTGGAGATGACCACGGCATCGATACGCAGGGCCTTGTCGTCGTCGTATTCGACGGTTACCTGGGCCTTTCCGTCGGGCCGTAGGTAAGGCAGCGCGCCGCTCTTGCGGACATCGGCCAGCCTACGGGTCAGCCTGTGGGCCAGGGAGATGGCCAGGGGCATGTATTCATCGGTCTCGTCGCAAGCGTAGCCGAACATCATGCCCTGGTCGCCGGCGCCCTGGTCCGCGTTTTCGCGAACGACGCCTTGGGCGATGTCGGGGGACTGCTCATCCACGCTGACCAGCACCGCGCAGGAATGACCGTCAAAGCCGTACTTCGCCCGGTCATAGCCGATCTCCACGATCTTTTTGCGCACGATCTGGTCAATGGGCACATAGGCGCTGGTGCTGATTTCACCCATCACCAGCACCATGCCGGTGGTGGTTGCGCACTCGCAGGCCACGTGGGCATCCGGGTCCTGGGCCAGTATGGCGTCCAGGAGGGCATCGGAAATCTGGTCGCAGACTTTATCCGGATGGCCCTCGGTGACGGATTCGGAGGTAAAGAAGTGTCTCATTCTGCATTCTCCTTCTCTAATTCGTCCAACAAAAAACCCGCCCTGTCGGCGAGCTTGATAAGTTCAACCTCGCCTCATCTTTCGGCCGAACCATGCGGCCGCAGGAATTGGCACCTTGCGGGCGTGTCGCCTGCCGGTTGCCGGGCATCATCGGGCCTGTCCCTCCGCCACTCTGGATAAGGCATTTTCTGTTGTCAAGGTTATTATAACGACTGGGATATTAAAAGTCAAGCAATCGTACAGTTCAATTTGACAAAATCCGATGAGATTGCTAAAATAGTGCCAGCGAAAGGGGAGAGGAAGACATGGCGTTGACGATGGTGCACCTGGCGGCGGCGAACCTGTGGGCGCAAAAGCACCCGGAATACCTGGAAAGCCCGGAGTTTTACTATGGCGCCATATCGCCCGACGCCGTGCATGTGCGTGACGGCAGCGATAAATCGCACAAGAACGAAGTGCACCTGAACAACTGGGTTTCGCCCCATCCCGACGATGTGATCCGCTACTGGCTGGAACATGACACGCCCTTTGATATCGGCTACGGCGTGCATGTGCTGACGGACGGACAGTGGGTGCCCCGTTACAAGGAGCGACTGCCCGGAATCATGCGTCCAAACGGCTTGCTCAATACGGATATCTACTACAATGACAGTTTCATTACCGACTTTATGCTGCACGATACAAGGCCCCGCCTCCGGCAGATATTGGACATGGTGGAAAGGGCCCAAACGCCCGAGGATCATCCTCTGCTGGAGGGCTATATGTTCAGCCGGTGGCGCGCTGGCCTGCTGGAAGCCTACCGGGGTCAATGCCCCAAACACGATCCGGTGCAATTCATCGACGAGGCCTATGTGGACGCCTTCATTGCGGATTGCATTCCGCTGATTGAGGATACATACCAGAAATTAATGAAATTGAGGGCTTGACAAATCCGGGTGCAGCCGTTATAATATCATCCGTTGGCTGTCGCGGCTGCTTTCCCAGGTACTGGGCAGCGCGTTCATCCCCGATTTATGTGCGGGCGTGGCGAAATTGGCAGACGCGCCAGATTTAGGTTCTGGTGCCCAACGGCGTATGGGTTCAAGTCCCTTCGCCCGCACCATTTCCGAATACGAAGCCGACATGCGGTAGTAGCTCAGTTGGTAGAGCGCCACCTTGCCAAGGTGGAGGTCGCGAGTCCGAGTCTCGTCTACCGCTCCAACCTTTCCATTGAAACGTGCGGGTGTAACTCAATGGTAGAGTTCCAGCCTTCCAAGCTGGCTACGTGGGTTC
>ONJE01000391.1 GCA_900318045.1 uncultured Eubacteriales bacterium | reverse complement strand
CCCTGCCGTGAAAAAAGCCCCGCCCGCGGCGTACACGCCGCCGCGTACGATTAAAGATCGGGGCGCTCCGCCCCCGATACCCCCGGCGAGTTAGCGTTGCTACGGATCGCGTCAGCCGCCATTCCTGTTCCCTGTTCCCTGTTGACTGTTCCCTTTGCTCTACCCTTGGCAATTCCGCCAACGCCTCGATAAATCAGAATTTGCCATCCTCCCGGAAAAGTGCTACAATCTTGTCGGAATGAAAGGATGAGAAGCTATGATCGACCGGGTGCATGCGGGGAAGTTTGTCATCGATGTGCTCTATGAGGACAATCACCTGCTGGCGGTGGTAAAGCCGCCGAACCTGCCCGTTCAGGCGGACAGCTCGGGGGACGACGACCTGCTGAGCATAATGAAGCGCTATATTGGCAATAAATATCAAAAGCCGGGAAACGTCTACCTGGGCCTGGTACACCGGCTGGACCGGCCCGTGGGCGGGGTGATGGTGCTGGCACGCACATCCAAGGCGGCGGCCCGGTTGTCGGCGGCCTTCGCCGCCCACGCACAGGACAAGCGCTACCTGGCGGTATTGCAGGGAGATATGCCCGGGGAAATGACCCTCGAGGACCATCTGCTCAAGGACGGATGCACTGGCATGGTACGGGTGGTGAGCCCTGATGTGCCCGGGGCCAAGCTGGCCCGGCTGCGCACGCGGCCGTTGGCCACCCGGGAGGGGCTGACCCTGGCCGAGGTCGCGCTGTACACCGGACGGGCCCACCAGATTCGGGTGCAGCACGCCCACGCCGGCTTTCCACTGTGGGGCGACGCCCGCTATGGCGGGGGGAAACCGGGTCAGCAAATCGCACTGTGGGCGGCATCGCTGGCGCTGGAGCACCCGACACGCCGCGAACCGCTGCGCTTTTCAGCCCCACCCCCCGAAGCCGGGGCGTGGCAGCCATTCAACGGGGAAATCGAAACCTGGTTTGAGGAGCATGAAGGATGAGGAAGAAACACGGCGGAAGCTGGATGGTCATATTCCTGGCCTGCACGCTGGCGGTGCCTGCGGTGGCAGCGCTGATGGGCTATTACGGCGCCACTGTCACCTTTGAGCAGGCCAAGCCCGCCCTGGTGACGGGGGCCCTGCTGGGGCTTGCCCACATCGTGCTTCGCCCGGCGTTGCGCATGGTGTTTGCGCCGCTGGGTTGCCTGACTTTCGGGCTGTTCGGCATGGTCATCGACGTGGGACTGCTGTATGGCTGCGGCTATTTGGTGAAGGGATTCGAGGTGCCGGGGCTTCTGTACGCGGTGCTGACGGCCATGCTGATCAACGCAATGTGCGCCATCGCGGGGGGGCGAAGGTAGATGCGGCGTCGGCAACCTGCCGACATAAGGAACTGCCGCACAATACGGCGGCACGCTTTGCGGTGTCTTTTCCGCCAGCTGCATAACAAATCCTTGGTTAGTATTTTCTAATTTGTTCATACTCAGTCAATATTGGACGCTTATAATTCATTTGACAACCGATAAAAGCGGTGTATAATAGTGTAGAAATTGATACAATGGGTCCCGCCCATTCGGAAAGGAACATACCAATGGCGACAAAGAAGACGAGCATTGGCGGCCAGGCGCTGATCGAGGGCATCATGATGCGCGGCCCGAAGGTTACGGCCATGGCGGTGCGCAATGTCAATACCAAGCAAATCACACTGGAGGAATACCCCACCAAGGGGCAGGACCGGGCGAAGTTGTTCAAGCTGCCCTTCATCCGGGGCATATTCAATATGATCGATTCGCTGTCCTTCGGCTACAAATGCCTGATGCGCTCGGCGGAGTTGTCGGGCATCGAGGAAGAGGAGGGCGAGAAGAATAAGGAGCCCTCCACCTGGGACAAGATTTTTGAAAAGCTGATGATGCCCATCGCGACGGTGCTGGCCATCGCGCTGGCGCTGGGGCTGTTCGTATGGTTGCCGGAGCAGCTGTGGAAATGGATCACCGCCGCCGCGCCCGGCGTGGCCCAGAATTACTACCTGCGGGCGTGCTTCGCGGGCGTGATGCGCATCGTGCTGTTCGTGGGATATGTATGGGCGACCTCGCTGATGAAGGACATCCGCCGCACCTACATGTACCACGGGGCCGAGCACAAGACCATCTTCTGCTACGAGAAGGGCCTGCCCCTGACGGTGGAGAACGTTCGGCCCCAGACCCGCTTCCACCCTCGCTGCGGCACCTCGTTTATGGTGCTGATGCTGATCGTGGGCATCATCGTGTCCATGTTTATCCGCATCGACAACGTGCTCCTGCGCACGGCGGTGAAGCTGCTCACCTTCCCCATCGTGGTGGGCGTGGGCTATGAGCTGATCAAGCTGGCGGGCCGGGCGGACAACCTGTTCACCCGCATCATCTCCGCCCCGGGCAAGTGGCTTCAGCACATCACCACCCGCGAGCCCGACGACGACATGATCGAGTGCGCCATCGCCGCCATGGAAAAGGTCATTCCCGGCGACGGGAGCGATACGTGGTAAATTCTGATTTGTCGCGGGCTATCGCCCGCTTGAAGGGGGACAGGTCCCCCTTCAATACATCCCCCTCAGATTTGCCTGAAATCGCAAGCGATTT
>ONJE01000369.1 GCA_900318045.1 uncultured Eubacteriales bacterium | reverse complement strand
GCCTTGCCCTGAAGCGAAAACAGCCCAACAATGCCGATCACCAGCAGCAACACGCCGCAGACCAGCAGCACCAGCGCCCGCCTGCCATCGCCCCGGGTCACCGGCACAACCGCTTGAGCTTGCATCGAATTACCCCTCTCTTAATAATGATTGTCTTTCTGTGCAACGAAGGTCCTCACGCGGGCCCCCTTTACATAAAACATGGGAGGGAGCAATGCTCCGCTCCCATGTTGCAGGAGTACTATTCTTTAGAACAGGTCGCTGTCAATGGCATCCTGCGCGGTCTCCAGGGCTTCGGCGGTGTCAACGCCGTCAACATAGACCTCGTTCCACAGGGTGGAGCCCAGGTAGCTGTTGATGGTGGGGCTGATGGAGGTGGACACGATGTAGCCGATGCTGTCCTTGATGGGCAGGAGGGCGTCGATCGGATAGCCAATGAAGTACTGGTTGAACTTGTTGTCGTCGGTCTTCATGATGGAAGCGTCGTCCCAAATGGCGGTGTTGCAGGGGTCAAAGCCCATGACGTCCCAAATCTGAGCCTCGCCTTCGGGGGAAACCTTGGCGAAAGCCAGGAATTCGGCGCACAGCGCGGGGTTGGTGCCATTGGCGTACACGACGGTGCCGGTGCCGCCCTGGCCGATAGACTGCAGCTGGCCTTCCTCGAACACGGGGCAGGGCGCCAGAACATAGCGATCCTTGCAGCTCTCGCCGATCTCATCGGTGAAGCGGCTCATGAACCAGAAGGGCATGATGACGCAGGCGATCTTGTTGTTGGCAATGTAGGCCTTGCCTTCCTCGGTGTCGGGCTGGCCGCCGGGGCACACTTCGCAGATGCCGGCCTCGAGCCAGGACTTCTGGGTATCGATGATCTTGGCGACCTCAGGGGTGTTGATGAGGGCGGCGCCATCGGCCTGCCAGTCCTTGCCCTGCTGGGCCAGCATCAGGGAAGCGACCCACTGGGTGCTGGTCTCGACGGTGCCCATCCAGGCTTCAGGATCGGCTTCCTTCAGCTTCAGGCCAGCCTGATACCAGTCATCCCAGGTCTTGATGTCTTCGTAGTTAACGCCGGCAGCCTCCAGCATGGCCTTGTCGTAGAAGCAGACCATCGCGCCGACGTGCAGCGGAGCGCCGTAGTACTTGCCGTCCTTGGCGTAGATCTCCAGGCGGGCCTGTACCAGGTCAGCCATGTAGGGGCTCATGGCCTCGGTCAGGTCGACCAGCTTGTCGGAGAAGGCCAGGATGTTCGGGAACTGGCCCAGCTCGACGTCGCACATGTCGGGCGCGCCTTCGTCGGCCTGCAGGGCGACCTTCAGCTTGTTGTGCATGTCGTCATAGCCCAGGGTGGTCACTTCCACGGCGATGGGACGGTCGGGGTTCTCGCTGTTCCAGCGCTCGGCGGCCTTCTCAAAGAACTCCTGATGCTGGGCGATGAACGTCCACATCGTCAGGGTGGTCTTCTCCTCCGCGGACGCGACGGACACCGCGCCCAGCAACATGCACAGAACCAGAGCCATTGCAAACAGTTTCTTCATGGGGGTTGCCTCCTTCTTTATTTGAATAGCGGTAGACCGCTAAACAATTCAAAGCGATATTATCAAAACCCGGTTAATCATCCAATCTTGTAAATTATGCCAATCTGTCCAAACACTAATCGATAACATTAACGTTAATGTTCTTGTATGTCATAATCATAGCATGATATTCTTATGCTTGTCAAGGGGTAAATTTACAGTTTTTATATAAAAATGTGTTTTTCTGTGAAGGAAATTAATATTGATACCTTATACTGGATGTGAATGAACCATAATTCTTCCACAATGGAGAATGCTATGAAGCGATCGAACGGCATACAGCGCGTGACCATGCAGGATATCGCCCGCCAGACGGGCTATTCCGTCAACACAGTTTCCCATGCGCTGCGCAACAAGGACGACATCGCCCGCGAGACCCGTGAGCGCATCCAGCGGGTTGCCCGGGAGATGGGCTACATGGGCAACCAGATTGCCAGCTCCCTGCGCTCCGGGCGCACGCGCACGCTGGCGGTGATCCTGGGCAACATGTCCAACCCTTTCTACGGCATTATGGCCGATACCATACAGGATGCCGCCGCTGCGAGGGATTACAGCCTGCTGTTCATGTGTTCGCGGGACCGGCCCGATTTTGAGGAGCAGATGGTGGAGGCCGCTGTGGCCCGGCGGGTGGATGGCATACTCCTCTTCCCCACCAACGAGAGCCTGCGCACGATCGAGCACCTCAACGCACTGGGCATCCCCTTCGTGCTGATGTCCCGCGCGCTGGGCGACGGCATCGCTGACAGCATCACCAGCGACGAGGTGCAGGGCGCATACCTTGCCGTGAACCACCTGATCCAGAGCGGGCGGCGAAACCTCGCCTTCCTCTCCCACCTGCCCATCGTCTACAGCTATGAAAAAAAAGTTCTATGAGCATCCTGAGGCGGAGGTGATCCTGATGACGCCCGTATCACCTCATACACTGAATACGAGGAGTATCGTGTTCCAGAGTGAAGATACAATCACTGTGGAGATCGGTCAGGGGAATATGCCCGGTATTGCGGAGGCCAATGTTTCTTTTGACGGAGACGCCTATATTTCGGTGGGAGCAGGTGACCGGATCATAGTGGAGAGAGCTAAGAAACAGACTAATATCATTAAGATCAGTGATATTAGTTTTCTGGAAGTGCTCAGGCAGAAGATGACAGACCACTGAACGGGAAGACTTC
>ONJE01000083.1 GCA_900318045.1 uncultured Eubacteriales bacterium | reverse complement strand
ATTTCACCCTTTTCTCAGCTCTCAACTCCGATATTCTGATTGTCGCTTCCTGCCAATTATAGCACAGCTTCGCGGGAATTGCCACCGTTTTTTATCGGATTACCACATAATTAAGGTGGTCGATTGGCGAGCGTATTTTTTGTCAATCGCGCCTGCAGATTTCGCAGGCTTACCGGCGGCAAGTCAGGGAATTGGCAGGATGCAGCCGGCGGAAAAGGCACCGCCAGGCGTGCCGCCGCAATGTGCGATGGTTCCTAACCACGCGCATCAGCTCATCGCCGCCATAGACCTCGTCCGTCTCCACCACCCGGTAGCGCCGTCCTGCATCCAGCCCCGCCAGGCGCACCATCGGGGGCATGGCGTTGGGCCGGGCCATGGCCCGCACCATCGTGAACAGGGCTTCACCGCGATCCTCGGATACGCTCATCCACGCCGCGTCGTTGCCGTTGAATGGCATCTGGAGCCAGTAAAGATTGCCGTACAGGCGCAAAAGCTGTGTCCTGTTCGCGAAGGCCACCTGGTCGCGCAAGGCGGCCCGCTCGTCGTCGGTCAGCTTGCAGGGATCCAGTTCGTAGCCGAAGCTGCCGCCCAGCGCCACCGCAAAGCGGGTCTCCAGTGGCGTCACCCTTGCCGTCTGGTGGTTCGGCACGGCGCTGACATGGCAACCCATCGTAGACGGTGGGAACAGCATCGTGGTACCGTACTGTATCTCCACCCTGCACAGGGCGTCGGTATCGTCGGAACACCAGATTTGGGGCACGTAGTACAGCATACCGGCGTCAAAGCGCCCGCCGCCCGAGGCGCAACCCTCGAACAGCACCTCCGGGAATGCCTCCACCAGCCGCTCCATCACCGCGTACAGGCCCAGCATGTAGCGGTGGGCCGTCTCCCTTTGCCGGTCGGCAGGCAGCGCCGCGGAACCGATGTTGGTGAAGTTGCGGTTCATGTCCCATTTCAGGTAGCTGGCCCCGCTGGCCTTCAGAGTATCGGACACGGCCGCCACCACGAAGTCCTGAACCTCCTGGCGACCCATGTCCAATATCAGCTGATGCCGGGACTGTATGGCCTCCCGCCCCGGGATATGTAGGCACCAGTCTGGATGGGCGCGGAAGAGGTCGGAATCCGGGGAGACCATCTCCGGCTCCATCCAGATGCCAAACCGGATGCCCAGCCCCCGCACAGCCTGCCCCAGGCCCTCGAGGCCCTGGGGCAGCTTCCTGCGATCCACGTTCCAGTCGCCCAGCGAGGTATGGTCGTCGTCCCGGTGGCCGAACCAGCCGTCGTCCATTACGAACAGCTCCACCCCCGCATCGGCGGCGGCCTTCGCGATGGCGAGCAGCTTGTCGTGGTTGAAGTCGAAATAGGCGGCTTCCCAGCTGTTCAGCAGCACCGGCCGCTTGCGGTTCATCCAGCGCACCGGCAGCAGGTGGTTCTCCCACAGCGCGTGAAAGCCCCGGCTCATGCCGCCGATGCCCTCATCCGAGTACACCAGCGCGGCCTCCGGCGCCTGGAAGTCCTCTCCCGGCAGCAGCTGCCAGCCGAAATCCCGGTCATCGATGCCAAGCAGCACCCGGGTCACACCAAACTGGGAAACCTCGGCGCTTGCCATGAAGTTGCCGCTGTAGATCAGCGTCGCGCCGATAACTTCGCCCTGGGCCTGGTTGGCCTCGGGCCGGGCCAGCGCCATGAACGGCGAAGCCTGGGCGCTGCTGGCGCCCCTGCGGCTCGAAATGCCCTGGTGCCCCGCCGCCAGCGGTCGGCGACAGACGGCCCGCTCCCGGGCCCAGGCTCCTGGCAGTGTGATGATATCCCAACCATCGTCCGGCAGGTCCAGGCACAGGCTGTAGGCCCGGGTGAGGTTCAGGGGCTCGGCGCCCCCGTTGACCAGCTTAACGCTGCGCGTCACGGCAGGGCAGTCGTCGTAGATGGCGTAGTCCAGCAGCGCAATCAGGCCTGTGTGGGCGTCCCGCAGGGTAACGCGCAGCGCGGCGCAGTCCTCGCCCCGGGTAGCCGGCAAGCCCTCCAGCTTCGGCTTGGCATCCGGCGTCTCCACCTTTTCCACGCGCAGGTCCACGGCCCAGCTGCCGTCCGGTCCCTCTACGGTCAAGGCGCCGTCGCGCAGGTCCCCCAGTCCGAAGGAAGGGTACTCCTGGGGCAGCCGGTCCAGCGTGCATTCCTGTACGCTGAAGCCGCCGTCCGCGGGAATATTGGCGTGGCGCAGCAGGTTGGCGGCGTTCAGCCCTTCCAGCCGGGCACCGAAGTACAGGTGCGACAGCACGCCGCCGGGCATTTCCATCAGCACATAGCTGATTACGTCGTTCCTGAGATGATAGAGGTTGCCATTGTGAAGTATCTCCGCCATGACGATCTTCTCCTCCTTATTGGTGATTGCAGCGGCGGCGTCTGTGCCGCCACAATGTCGATCCGTGATCGGTATCCGATGGCGACGCGGGCATGGTCGCTGCATCGTTCATGGTTCAAGCAGGTTCTCCAGGCATTCCCTGACAGCCTCAGTGGCCCGGCGGGCCAGGGCGTGGTCTCCACCTCCGGCGGTAATGCCAGCCACCACCGCGCCCTGCCTGGCGATGCCCGGAAACAGGAAGTCGCAGTCGTGCCGGTCGCTGGCGTCGTTCACCGGGATGCCCCGGGCGCGGCAGGCCTCGGCGATGGCGGTATTCAGCGCCTTGTCATCGGTGCAGGCCAACACCAGATCCGCGCCGTCCAGGTCCTCCGCCCGGTAGGTCCGCTCCGACAACTGCATCTGGCCGTCAGTGGCCAGTGCGGCGATGTCCGGATGGATCGCCGGGGCAACGACGATGATCGACGGACAGAATTGTGACAGCGTATGAATCCGCCGCGCGGCGATCCTGCCGCCGCCCACCACCAGCACATGCCGCCGGGAAAGGTCGACGAACATCGGGAAAAACGGGTATTCCGCCATGTCAGCGCCGCCTCCTCTTCACGAAATGGTTCAGGATTGCCCCCACGACGATGATCGCCAGCGATATGGCCAACACCTTCTTGGCAGCCTCCTGGGGGATCCGGCTCCTGTCGCCCAGGGTCTCGGAATAGAAGGTCAGCGTGTATTCGATCTCGATCGGATCGCCCATGGCCGTGGTGTCCGCGATGACCTCCATCGGATCATCCATATCGGTAATGGGGATCTCAAAGGTGGAATTGCCGCCGTCCGTGGTCAGGTTTTCGAAGACGGTATCGCCGATGACCATGTAATCGTAGTAGGGGCTGCTCCACAGCAGGCGTGCCCAGGCCTTCCCATCCCGCACAATCAGCAGCGTGGGCGAAGAGACGCTGGCCCGCCCGCTTCCGCCGGCGAGGTTGACCTCTATGGAATACTCCCCGTCCGAACAGGGCAGGGAGACCGGCTCCGCTTTCAGCGGTTTGACCGTTTGGGCATCATCGTCGTCTGACACAGCTTCACCGTCCGGGCCAAAGTCGATGACAGCCTTCTCCACAAGGTCATAGTCGGGCAGCTCAAAGGCCAGCGCCCCCTCCGGAAGGGTCGAGGCGTCGATGAGCAGCTGTCGATCGTACCAAATCTGCCGTTTTTTGCTGTAGGCCGCGCATTCAAAGGGGGCGTTCAGCGCTGGTACGGGAATATTGAAAACGGTGAAGCGCTGTCCCTCATCCCCCGGAATCCAATCTGCTTCCCGGGCGCTCCCCGCCTGCTGGGCCGAACCCATGAAGACGTACATATAGCTGTGGCTGCCGATGGTGATGCGCGCCGTCATCTCGTCACCGTTTACAGTCAGCACCGCTTCTGCGATCTTGAAGAACACCGACGTGGATTCCACCGTCACAGGATAAGTGCCGTCGGCGATGTCTCTGCCATAGACAGGGACCATGCCGTACTTGCCGACCTTGCGTTCGCGGATAGACCTCTCAGCCCGGGTCAACCGGTCGGCATAGTCCGTCTTCTCCGGCGTCAGCACCGTCACCGCCTGCGCGGAGGGCACGGCCATCAAAAGCGTAAGCGCCACCATCAGCAGGCCAATCCTTCGCCATTGACGCTTCTTCATTCCCGATTCTCCACTCCCCATTGCCAATTTCCCATTGATACTACAGGTTTTTTTTCCGGTAGATGAACACCACCGAAATCGCGCCAAACACGATCAGGTAAACCAGCAGCACGACAAAGCCGAACGTGCCCGGGCGCTCGCCGCCGGAGATGGCGCGGATCATGGCGCTGGCCTGGGAAAGGGGCAGCAGCGATATGACCTGTCTGAATCCGGCGGGCATCTGGTCTGTAGAGAAGAAGGTGTTACACAGGAAGGACATGGGCATGATGATGTAGGAGGTAAAGCGCGGGGCGTCAGTGTAGCTCTTGGCCAGGAACGACAGCACCAGCGCGATGGTGGAAAATACCGTGCCGTTTAAAAACATGATGGCAAAGGACAGCGCGTTGAACACCAGCCCCGTGCGTATCGGCGCGGTCAGCACCAGTATTACCCCGGCGGCGTACATGCCCCGCAGGCTGCCGCCAATCACCTGCCCCAGTATGAACTGCCACAGCGGCGTGGGTGACACCATGATCTGATCCAGCGCCCGCTCGTACAGCCGCTGCACACTCATGTTCTGGGCGATGGCGGAGAAGGAGCCGGTCATGGTGGCCATGGCCACGATGCCCGGTATCAGGAAGTTCAGGTAGGGTTCGCCGTGGGACGTGGTCTGTATGCCCAGGCCGAATATGATCAGGTACATCAGCGGAGAGATCATCGCGGCCACGGTGATCTTGAAAAAGTCGCGCCGGAACTCCACCCACTTTTCCCACAGTACGGTAATGATTCCCATTTACAGCTTCCTCCCGGCTACGTCCACGAACACGTCCTCCAGGGTTGTGCGGCGCAGCGACGCCTGGCTGCCGGACCTGGAAAGACAGGCGATCGCCTCGTCGCGCTCGTGGAAGTATTTGCTGACCAGCCCGTCCGCGCCGGTCTCGTCCACGGCGAAGGGGCCCAGCTCCTCAATCAGATGAACAGGGCTGTCCAGCTTTTGCAGCCTGCCCCGGTTGATCAGCGCCACACGGGCACAGAGGGCTTCGGCCTCCTCGATGTAGTGGGTGGTCAGCACGATGGTCACGCCCTGGTCCTTCACCTGCCGAAGCAGGTTCCACATCTGCCGCCGGGACAGTGCGTCCATGCCCGCTGTGGGCTCATCCAACAGCAGAATACGGGGCTCGATCATCAGCGCCCGGCAGATCATCAGCTTGCGCTTCATGCCGCCGGAGAGGTGTCTGACCGTGCGGTGGCGGTAGTCGATCAGGCCGGCAAATTCCAACAGCGCGTCGGTCTTTTGCCTGATTTCCTTCCGCGGCAGGAAATACAGCCGACCCTGGTACTCCATGACCTCGTCCATATTCATGTCCTGGCGCATGGAATATTCCTGGGTGATCACTGCCAGCTTGCGCTTCTGTTGGCTGGCCTTGCGGTCCAGCCGCTGCCCGTCGATCAGTATCTCACCCGCCGTGGGCAGCAACACAGTGGACATCATTGAGATGGTCGTGGTCTTGCCCGCGCCGTTGGGACCCAACAGGCCGAAGAACTCTCCGGTGTCGATGGTGAGGCTCAGATCGTCCACCGCAGTGAAGTCGCCGAACTTCTTGGTCAGATGCTTCAATTCAATCATGGCAGGCTTTTCCTATGTTTACAATATCGATCTGCAGCGGCGGTGCCTGCGCCGCCACTATAGTGGCCTGGAGGCCGCCGCTACGGTCAACATTTGTCATTCCTTAGCGATAATCAGCGAGAAATACCCGGCGTCGTCCGGGATCTCCTCCAGGCTGCGATACAGTTTTTCATTGTCCATACTGCAATTTTCCACCATTTGGACCTTCCTGCCGCTCTTGCGCAGCATCTCCTTTACAGCGGCCATCTGGCTGGCGGACTTCATCAGCACGTAGGTCCCCGGCTGCTCCAGCGCATGATCCAGCTTGTGCACCGCCGGCACAACGTGCAGCTGCTCGTCCCATTCCACCAGCGGCAGGGACAGTCTTGCCGCCGCGGCGCAGAACGAACTGATTCCCGGCACCAGCTCCACCTGATAGCCGTCCGCCTCCAGGTAGTGCTGGATGTAGGTGAAGGTGCAGTAGATCGTCGGGTCGCCCAGGGTGATGTACACCAGGTTTTTGCCCGCATCCAGTATGTCCTCCACCAGCTTCGCGGCCTTCCGGTGTTCTTTGTCGATCAACTCCCTGTCCTTGACCATGGGCATGCAGATGGGCACCAGCTCCTTGTCCGCGATCTCGGGCACCATGCCCGCCGCGATCTTGTAGGCCGTGGCCTCCTTCGGGTCCTTGCCGGGCACGGCGATCACATCGTTTTCCCGGATCAGCTTTGCCGCCTTGTAGGTCATCAGTTCAGGGTCGCCGGGGCCCACGCCCACGCCATATGCGATGCCGCGCTTCATGTGTTTTACCTCCATAATATAAATCCATCTGAATCGGTTGAGAAGTGAGAATAGAAAACTCTCGGAAACAACTTTTTCAGATTTCCTTGTAAAAAGGTCACTGCTCAGCGTACACTCCCTCAGTCACGCTTCGCGTGCCAGCTCCCTCTGAGAGGGAGCCTTTTTGAGTCGCAATACGCCTTAAGGAAATACCGCATAATTAAGGCGGTCGACTTTCGCAGGTTTACTGGCGGTAAATCAAGAAAACTGCATCAGATGACTGGCGGAAAAGGCACCGCCAGGCGTGCCGCCGTATTGTGCGGTATTTCCTTAATGGCTCCCGTTCAGGCCCCCTCCCTGAGGGGGCTGTCAGCGAAGCTGACTGGGGGAGTCAGAGGGAGCTGGCTGGCCGTCAGGCCAGACTGAGGGAGTTTATCAGGGGGATGCTGAGCTGTGACATAAACAGGCACGGGAATATCAAAATATAAATCCCAAAACAGAAAGGATTTGCATCGCCTTTCTCAATTTACAGTTTTCCATTCCCCTGCCGCTCTCTCCACCGCGTCGGCCAGCGCTTCCAGCGTCGCCTTCTCAGCTGTCCAGCTTTTCATGCCGTGCTTTTCAGCTTCGGCTGCGGTCTGCTTGCCGATGCAGACGGCTTTCACCCGGGTGTGATCCAGGCCCGGCGTGCCGGCGACAAAACCTCTGACCGTCGAGGCGCTGGTAAATACGGCGAAATCCACGCCGTCCATCAGTGCGGTCGCGTCCCCGTTGACGGCATATTCAGTATCGTAGGTGGCAACGTCGACGACGGTCAGACGGTCGCCCTTCTCCAGTTCCTCAATCAGTTCACGGTTGCCGATGGCCGCCCTGGGAATGAGTATGCGGGAGCCTGGCGCACAGACCTCCCGAAGTTCCCGGCCCAGCGTCTCGCCATCGTATACAGAAGGCAGGAAATCCGCCCGCAAGCAGTTTTTCAGCAACGCCTTTTGCGTACCCTGACCGATGGCGGCCAGTTTCACGCCATTCAGTGCCCGCAGGTCGTGAAGCGTAAGCAGCCTGTCGAAGAATATGCCCACGCCGCTGGGGCTGGTGAACACCAGCCAATCGAAGCCGCCCCTGGCAAGGTTTTCGATGGCCCCGTCCACCTGTGTCATGTCCTTTACCGGTACGGTTCGGATGGCGGGCAGTTCCACCACCTCGGCGCCCCTCTCCCGCAGCAGCGTCGCCATGCCGGAGACCAGCTCCCTGGGCCGGGTGACCAGCACCTTGACCCCCGACAGTGGAAGCCGGTCCCGCCAGGCGAAGCGCCCGGCCAGTTCGCACACCCGTCCCACGACGATGATCGCCGGTGTTTGTACGCTCACCCGCTCACAGGCCGCCGCCAGGGTGGACAGCGTGGCCTGTATCGTGCGCTGGGCCGCCATCGTACCCTTCTCCAGCACAGCAGCGGGGGTATCCGGAGCCATGCCAGCGCTCAGCAACCCACCTGCGATGTCCGGCAACGCCGCAATCCCCATCAGGAAGATCAGCGTGCCCTTCGTTCGGGCCAACGCCTCAAAATCAATGTCATAGCCAGCGCCCTTGCGCCGGTGGCCGGTCACCACATGAACGCTGGAGCAGTAGTCCCGGTGGGTGACGGGGATGCCGCAATAGGCCGGTACCGCGAAGGCGCTGGTAACGCCAGGGACGATTTCATAGGGGATGTCGTGCTCCACCAGCAGCTCCAGCTCCTCGCCGCCCCGGCCGAACAGGAACGGGTCGCCGCCCTTCAGGCGCACCACCCGGTTTCCCGCCAGCGCCTCCTCCAGCAGCACCTTATTGGTCTCCTCCTGCCGAAGGAAGTGATTCCCCGAGCGCTTGCCCGCGAATACGCGGCGCGCGCCCTCCGGAATCAGGCCCAGCACTCCCGGGGCTACCAGGGCGTCGTAGACCACGACGTCTGCGTTTTGCAGCACCTCCCGGCCCTTGAGCGTCATCAGGCCCACGTCGCCGGGGCCTGCACCCACCAGCCAAACCTTGCCCTTCATCGCCGCGCCTCCTTCATCAACCTCTGCGCGAGGGCGACGCCTATGGCCTCGGCATCGCCGACCTTGCCATGCTCCGTGCCGACGGTAATTGCGCCGGTCGCCTCGTCCCAGTACAGCCCACGCAGATTCACCCGACCGTCCCGGATTTGGGCGTGGGCGCATACCGGTGACGTGCAGCCGCCATCAAGCTCCCGGACAAAGGCCCGCTCAGCCAGTGCCGCCACGGTGGCATTCTTGTCAGTGTAACCGGCGAGACAGGCGTAGTCCTCCCCTGCCCGGCCCTGCACGCCCAGTATGCCCTGTCCGGCGGCGGGGATGATCTCATCCACCTCAAAGTAGCGGCTGGCCCGGTGAGCGAGTCCCATGCGGTTCATGCCTGCCGCCGCCAGCACGATGGCGTCAAACTGCCCCTCGTCCAGCTTACTCAGCCGGGTTTGCAGGTTGCCCCGCACAGGCCTGATTCCACACTCCGGGAACAGCTTTTTCAGCTGCAAGGCCCGCCGCAGGCTGGAGGTGCCGATCACCCCGCCCCGCTTCAGTGCCCTCACGCCCACGGGAAGCACCAGCGCGTCCCGCGGGTCCTCCCGCCGGGAAAAGCCCACCAGGGGCAGGTCTTCCGGCGTCTGCATGGGTACATCCTTCAAGCTGTGGACAGACAAGTCTGCCCGACCCTCCCGCAGCGCGGCATCCAATTCCTTGACGAACAGCCCCTTGCCACCCACCTTGTCCAGGGTTCGGTCCTGTATTCTGTCGCCGGTGGTCTTCATCGTCATGAGCGTCACTTCCACATTCGGCAGTGCCCGCCTCAGGTAATCCACCAGCGTCATGCTCTGGGCCACGGCCAGCAGGCTCTCCCGGCTGCCCACTACAATTCGGTCACTCATTGAAACACTTCCCAGACGTTCTGAAATACACTTTTGATTATAGCATTTTGGCGGTGGGTTGGCAATATCTTGACAGAGCTGTAAAGCGATATTATAATCCAATATCATGGAGGAATTTACGAAAGAGAGGGACGCAGCCATGAATCTTACCAAAAGACCCAGGCGGCTTCGGAGCAGCGAAGCCCTGCGCCGCATGGTGCGGGAAACCCGCATCGACGCGGCTTCGCTGGTCTACCCGATGTTTGTCACCGAAGGAAAGGGCAAAAAGGAGCCTATCGAGGCCATGCCGGGCCAATTCCGCTACAGCCTGGACCGTATGAACGAAGCGCTGGACATCCTGACCGAGGCCGGGGTCAGCAGCGTCATGCTGTTCGGCATACCGGCGCGCAAGGACCCGGTGGGCAGCGGGGCCTACGCCCCGGACGGCATCGTCCAGCGGGCAGTGAACCGGGCAAAGGTGCTGCACCCGGATATGTGTGTGATCACAGACGTCTGCATGTGCGAGTATACCTCCCATGGGCACTGCGGGATTTTATGCGGCCACGAGGTAGACAACGACAAGACCCTCGGGCTGTTGGCGAAGACCGCCCTGTCCCATGTGGAGGCCGGAGCGGACATGGTGGCCCCGTCGGACATGATGGACGGTCGGGTGCAGGCCATCCGGGAAACCCTGGACGCCAATGGATTCACAAATAAACCCATCATGTCCTACGCAGTGAAGTTCGCCTCGTCCTTCTACGGCCCCTTCCGGGAGGCGGCAGGTTCCGCCCCGTCCTTCGGCGACCGCAGGGGCTACCAGATGGACTTCCACAACCGGCGTGAAGCCCTGAAGGAGGCGCTTCTGGACGTTGAGGAGGGTGCGGACATCCTCATGGTCAAGCCCGCCATGGCCTATCTGGACCTGGTTCGGGAGGTGTACGACGCCACGAGCCTGCCCATAGCCGCCTACAGCGTCAGCGGCGAATACGCCATGGTAAAGGCCGCCGCAGCCAACGGTTGGATCGACGAGGAGCGGGTCATGTGCGAGATGGCGGTGGCCGCCTTCCGCGCCGGCGCGGGCATCTACATCAGCTACTATGCCCCGGAGCTGGCAAGGTGCATCCGGGAGGGAAAGATCGGTTGAGGGCGCTTTACAACCGTCTGTATTTTTGCTACAATAATCCCATCAAACTGACCAAAAGGAGAAAATGCCATGACCACAATCATTCCCGGCCTGGGCGGCGAGCGCTATGTGCCCTATGAGGAGCGCAGGGGCAACGAATCCATCGTCTATTTCACCCGCGACCTGACCGCCGGGGGCTTGCGCAGACTCTACGCGAGGGTAAACGGCAACATCAGGGGCAAGGTAGCCATCAAGCTGCACACCGGCGAGCAGTACGGTCCAAACATCATCCCCCACCAGTGGGTGGAGGAGCTGGTGAAGCGCGACCTGCCGGAGGCTGCCATCGTCGAGACCAACACCTTCTATGAGGGCGACCGCGATACCACCGAAAAGCACCGCGAGACCCTGAAGGTCAATGGCTGGACCTTCTGCCCTGTGGACATCACCGATGCCGAGGGCACTGTAGATCTGCCCGTGAAGGGCGGCAAGTGGTTCGACCACATGACCGTGGGCAAGACCCTTACCGACTACGATTCCCTTGTTGTGCTGACCCACTTCAAGGGCCACACCATGGGCGGCTTCGGCGGCAGCAACAAGAACATCGGCATCGGCTGTGCCGACGGCAAAATCGGCAAGAAGATGATCCACCAGCGGGAGGGCAGCGACGACCAGTGGTCCATCGCCGAGGAGGAGTTGATGGAACGCATCAGCGAATCCACGAAGGCCACCGTGGACCACTTCGGCAACCAGATCACCTATGTCAACGTCATGCGCAACATGTCCGTATCCTGCGACTGCGAGGGCTGCCTCGCCGAGCAGGTGGTCACGCCCAACGTGGGCATACTGGCCTCCACCGACATACTGGCCCTGGACCAGGCCTGCGTGGACCTGATCTACGCCCTCAGCGACGAAGACGGCGCGGCCCTGCGGGAGCGCATATCCACCCGCCACGGCCACCGGCAGCTGGCCTATATGGAAGAGCTGGGCATGGGCAACCGCCGCTATGTGCTGCTGGACACCGACCACGCCGACGAGCGCATACAGCCCGCCGACGCCGTGAAGGGCGTCGTGCCCTTCGTGGAGGAGCCCATCGTGGCCGAGCGCCGCATGAAAGCCCTCGCCGCGCTGGCTGAGGCCGAGGCGAAAGCGCAGCAGTAAATACAGGAAGGCCATGCGCGATTCTCGTTACGATGTGAGGGGATGGGTATTGCCGACAGGGCTTCTGTATGACCGGCTACAAACGGCGTTCGCGCCAGCGTGAAGATCACAGTGAAATGGTAAATCTCGAATTTATCCCCGAGAACGTGCGGTCATCGGTTGTATTCATCGTTACAGCCGATGGCCGCACATCTGTTTTCCAACCCGACTTTACACAAATGACTTGTTTCCTGCCCCTTTTGAATCTATAATAGTATACAATAATATACCCCGACAAGGAGTGAACCATCATGAGACAGAGCGGCGTATTGCTGCATATCACCTCCCTGCCCTCCCGGGGCGGCATCGGCACGCTGGGCCAGGCGGCCTACGACTTCGTGGATTTCGTGAAGGACGCGGGCATGACCATCTGGCAGGTGCTGCCCATCGGCCCCACCGGCTACGCGGAATCCCCCTACCAGAGCGCCTGCACCTTCGCGGGCAATCCGCTGATGATTGACTTCGATATGCTGGAGTCCGAGGGCATACTGCCCAGGGGAAGCTACGAGCCCCTGGAAGCCACCAACAGGCTGGACTACGTGCCCGTGAAGGCTCAGAGCGACGCACTGCTGCGCAAGGCCTTCGAGACCTCCTTTGACAGCCTTTCCGAGGAGATCGCGGCCTTCGAAGCCGATAACCCCTGGGTGCGCGGCTATGCCACGTTCCGTGCCATCAAGGCGAAGTTTGGCGAGATCTCGTGGATGGAATGGCCGGACCGGGACATCCGACTGCGCAAGCCCGAGGCCTTGGCGAAGTACGAGGAGGAGCTGGCCGACGAGATCAACTACTATATTTTCGGCCAGTACCTGTTCTTCGACCAGTGGCAGCGGCTGCACGATTACGCCAACATGAACGGCGTAAAGATCATGGGCGACATGCCCATCTATGTCGCCGAGGATTCCAGCGATGTGTGGCTGAACCCCGACCTGTTCGAGCTGGACGAGGACTGCAAGCCCATCCGCATCGCCGGCGTACCACCGGACTACTTCCAGAAGGACGGGCAACGCTGGGGCAACCCGCTTTACGACTGGAAGAAGCACGCCGAGAGCGGCTACAGCTGGTGGATCGGGCGGCTACGTGCCATGGGCAAGCTGTTTGACATCCTGCGCATCGACCACTTCATCGGCTTTGCGAACTATTACGCCATCCCTGCGGAGGAAAAAACCGCCAGAAACGGCAAATATGAAATTGGCCCCGGACGCAAGCTGTTCAACCGCATCAAGAAGGCCCTGCCCGAACTGAACATCGTTGCCGAGGATCTGGGCGTGGTAAACAAGCGGGTTAAAAACCTGCTGGCCTGGTGCGGCTATCCGGGGATGAAGGTGCTGCAATTCGCATTTGACGGCGACGACAGCCCCGACCTGCCCGCGAACCATGTGAAGAACTGCGTGGTCTACACTGGCACCCACGACAACAATACCACGCTGGGCTGGTGGGCGGACGCCTCTGACGAGACGAAAGCCCGCGCCCGCAAGGCGCTGGGCATGCGCGAGGGGGACGATGACATACTGGACGCCATGCTGCGCGCCGGTTTCAACTCCCCCGCTGACACGGTCATCGCGCCGATGCAGGACTGGCTCGCGCTGGATGGCGAAGCCCGCATGAACTACCCCGGCACCGTCGGGGGCAACTGGCTGTGGCGCATGCCCAAAACCGATTACGCGCCAATAGCTGCCTACTTCCGCCGCCTGAACCGCATGAGTGGCCGGGGCCCCATTCACGCCGCCACCGGCGCGGAGCTGATCGCAAGCGCTGAAAGAATCGCCATGTGCGACGCCCACACCACGCTGGAGCGGGCCAGCACCGTCCAACTGCACGACGCCGTAGCCAAGGCGGCCATGCTTGACATCGCGTCCCAGTGGGCTGACGATTACTCCGACCGCCTGTATGGACGCCGGGCCGCCTACCTCTCCGCCGAGTACCTGATGGGCAGGCTGGTGTTCAACAACCTGTACGCCATGGGCGTTTTGAAGGACGTGCGTCAACGTCTGGCGCTGAAGGGCGTAAACCTCGCGGACCTTGAGGACATCGAGGACGCCGCTCTGGGCAACGGCGGGCTTGGCCGTCTGGCGGCCTGCTTCCTGGACAGCGCCGCCACGCACGACATTCCGCTGGACGGCTACGGCCTGCGCTACAAGTACGGCCTGTTCAAGCAGAGCTTCGACGAGAATGGCGCCCAGTGCGAGGACCCGGACGACTGGACCATGTTCGGCGATCCCTGGAGCGTGCGCCGGGACGACCTGGCCCAGCTGATACACATGAAGGGGTTGGACGTGTGGGCCGTGCCCTACGACATGCCCATCATCGGCTACCAGCGCAAGAGCATCGGCACGCTGCGCCTGTGGCAGTGCGAGAGCGTCAATGAATTCGACTTCGACGCCTTCAACGACCAAAACTACGCCGCCGCCTGCAAGGCAAAAAATGCCGCCGAGGACATCACCAAGGTGCTGTACCCCAACGACACCCTGAAGGCCGGCAAACTGATGCGCCTGCGCCAGCAGTACGTGTTGGTCAGCGCGTCGCTTCAGGACATGCTGCGCGCCTACGTCGCCCACCACGGCGATGACCTGACCGGCTTTGCCGACTGTCTCGCCATCCAGCTGAACGACACCCATCCCACGATGGCCATTCCCGAGCTGATCCGGCTGATGATGAATGAGGGCTACGACTTCAATACCGCCTTCTCCGTGGCACAGAAGACATTCCGCTACACCAACCACACCGTCATGCGCGAGGCGCTGGAGTGCTGGGATTTGAAGCTGATGAGCGAGCTGTCGCCGGAGCTGGTGAAGGTGGTCAAGCGCATCCAGACGAAGCTGGACCGGGACCTGAAGAAGGCGAAGGTTGAGGATCCCGCCGCCTACGCCATCATCGACGCGGGCAAGCGGGTACACATGGCCAACCTGGCCGTGTACGGTTCTTCCTACACCAACGGCGTGGCCGCCATCCACAGCCAGATCCTGAAGGACGACGTGTTCCGCGAGTGGTACGCGCTGTACCCCGAGCGCTTCAACAACAAGACCAACGGCATCACCCAGCGCCGCTGGCTGGGCCTGTGCAACCCCGAACTGACCGGTTTGCTGTCGGACGCCCTGGGCACCGACGCATTCCTGACCGACCTGTTCGCGCTGGAAGGCCTGAAGCCGCTGATCGACGACGCGCTGGCAGAGAAATTCATCGAAATCAAGGCCGAGAAGAAGCGCCAGCTTGCCGAGCTGATCCTGGAGCGCGAGGGCGTGGATATTCCCACCCACTTTGTGTTCGACGTGCAGGTCAAGCGCCTGCACGAGTACAAGCGGCAGCTGCTGAACGCGCTGTCGATCCTGGACATCTACTACGGCCTTAAGGACGGCTCCCTCACCGACTTCCCTGCGACCGCCTTCATCTTCGGCGCGAAGAGCGCCCCCGGCTACCGGCGGGCGAAGGCAGTCATCCGCTTCATCAACCACATCGCGGAAATGGTGAATGCCGACCCGGACACCAACGACAGGCTGCGGGTGGTTTTCGTGCAGAACTACAACTGCTCCTACGCCGAGCATATCATCCCGGCGGCGGACATCAGCGAGCAGATCTCTCCCGCGGGCACCGAGGCGAGCGGCACCGGCAACATGAAGCTGATGCTCAA
>ONJE01000120.1 GCA_900318045.1 uncultured Eubacteriales bacterium | reverse complement strand
ACTGCAACGCGCAGTCCGTCAGGCTGAACCGGAGCGCGCTGAGCCTGAAGGTGGGCAGGACCGCCACGCTGAAGGCCACCGTGAAGGGCGTCAAGAGCGGTAAAAAGGTGCTGGCGCACGTGCGCAAGGTGCGCTTCTACAGCAGCAATGTGAACGTCGCCACCGTCAACAAAAACGGCAAGGTGAAAGCTGTCGGCAGGGGCAGCTGCACCGTCTGGGCCATCGCCAACAACGGCGTGCGCACCAGTGTGAAGGTCACGGTGAAGTGATAAAGGGAGGGGTATGAAAATGAAGCGCAGTCTGAATTTTGTGCTGGCGCTGCTGGTCATCGTGGCGCTGGCCTTCGCGATGTTCGCCGTGGCGGAGACGCCGGCGGAGCCGGAGCTCATTGAAGAGATCGAAATGGATGATACCGACATCGAGGCCGGGGGAGATGGCGAAACGGGCATGGGTGAAGTGAGCCTGGCCCTCGGCGACCTGGTCAGCGAGGGCCCCGGGGCCCCGGCGACCGTGATGTATCGCTTTATCGTCGACGAGGCCGAATACCGGGTCCAGCAGGTCCGGGAGGGCGAAGCGGTGCTTCGCCCCGAGGACCCCGCCGCGCCGGAGGGCATGGCCTTCGCGGCGTGGGTGCTGGCGGACGGCACGCCGCTGTTCGTGGACGCGGATGGGGACGGCGAGGCCGACCCCGTGATCGCGCGTGCGGACGCGCAGGGCGAGGTTAAGGTGTGGGCCAGCTTCGCGCCGACCGGGGAGCAGCCGAGCGAAGAGCAGCCGACCGATGAGCAGCCAACCGACGAGCAGCCGACCGACGGAGTCCAGGAGCCTTCCCCAGCGACCGAAGGGAGCGATTCAGGGGAAGGTGGCGCGGCAGCGCCGGAAGAGGTCGTTCCCCAGGCGGAAACGGCGATTGACGGCGAGGGGGAAGGGGAGACGACCTCTTCAGACTCGCCTGACGGCGAGCCAGCTTCCCCTAAAGGGGAAGCCCAAAGCGCGCCCGAAGAGCAACCCGCAGACGAGCAGCCGACCGGGGAGCAGCCGACCGACAAACAGCCGACCGACGAGCAGCCCGCCAACGGCGCGCCCGTCGCAAACGCGCTGGTCTACACCGGCGAGGCCCAGGCGCTGGTCAGCGCCGGGGAGGGCTGGCTGTTCTCGGTGGATGGCGAAGCCTTCACCGCGGACATCCCCGTCGCCGTCGACGCGGGGGACTACACCGTCTTCTTCAAGGCCGCGGATGACGCCGAAGCGCAGGCGCTGACCGTCACCGTCGCCAAGCGGATGACGCCGAAGCGCAGGCGCTGACCGTCACCGTCGCCAAGGCCGATGTGGTGCTGGTCCCGCCCGAGGCCATGACGGGAGAGGAATGAGCCAACAAATGCAGACTGCCCTGCCGGTACCCCCGGCAGGGCAGTCTGCATGCTATTCTCAGACAGGAGGTAAATGTTCAGTCGCGTACGAATTCTGATTTGGCGGGATGATGCTCAGGGATTAGGGAATAGGGATTAGGGATTAGAAATAGCTGCCGCGACCCAAAAAAGCCTTCCCCCGATGGGGAAGGTGGCGCGAAGCGCCGGATGAGGTCCCCTGACATTGCGTCTCGAGCCTCTACTGAAAAAGGCGTTGTACCAGCACCAAGGACCTCATCCGTCTTTGACGAAACAACGCAAGCGATTTTCGTCAAATCCACCTTCCCCAAAGGGGAAGGCTACTTTCAGGCATTTCGCCAACTCCGTATTACATCACCTCTCCGGTGATAATGAAGCTGCTTGAGGACAAGCTGCCGATAAGTGCGGTCACGGTCATGGTGCAAAAGGAGGCGGCGCGGCGAATATGCGCGCCTGTGGGAAGCCGCGAAAGCGGCGCGGGCGTTGCATCTACACTCACGACATTCCGGCGTCGGTCGATACGATATCGTCGGTGTAAAAGTGCATGCTCCTGGAGATTTTTGCCATCTCTGCGATTGTGCCGATCTGTTTGCTCATGGCGTCATACTCTGCCCTGATGTCGGCATCATACACATAAGCCTGATAATCCGAGGGCAAACTCAGGTAGAAGTACAGCCCTGCATCCTCACTGTAACCGATGTATTCATATTCGGGAAGCTCCCGGAAACGCTCATCCTCACTGGCCCGGAGCTTGAACAGGAAGCCGCCCTTGGGAAGGCCGTCTTCCAGGAACCTGTCATAGCTGGCGGTTTGAAAGAAGGCGAGGCCGGTATCGGTTTGTTCTACGGTGATCGCATCCTCCCATTCGGTTGGGATGTAGAGCATGATGTCGGGGAAATCGTAAACGATGTAATTCCCATTGGCGGTGTACATGATATGATAATCGAAGGGCGTGAAATCCTCAGCTGCCACAGCGGGCAGGACAGCCAGGGACAAGACGACCAGCAGGGTGATCAAACGCTTCATGATGTTGCCTCCTGTTCGCGTTGTTTTCTGCTTGGACGAAGGTGAACCGGGAAACGTTCCATGATTTGATTTGCGAAGGGTGTACAGGGAAATACCGCACAATACGGCGGCACGCCTGGCGTTGCGCCGTATTGTGCGGTTTTTATTTCCTTATAGGTAACTGTTCAGTTGCGTACAACTTCTGATTTGTCGAGCTGTTTACGGATACGCAAAGGGAAGTAAAAAGGGAACAGGGAACAGGGAACAGGGAACAGGAAAAGCCGCGCACGGGGCGGTACAACCAAGCCAAAGCATAAATTCCCGCGATAAAATGAGACGCAGAATCCCTTAAAACCTTGTAGCGGCACCATAGACGCCATTACTACATTCATTCGAAAAGGGCGTCGCCGGTAAAGCGTGATCGATTTCATAATCCACGCGGCAGCCGCCATTCCTGTTCCCTGTTCCCTGTTCCCTGTTCCCTCATCTCCCCCACAAATCAGAAGTCACCTGACCCGAATAGCTACATACCTCGAACTGCATCAAATCGCCGACTTGTTCAGGTAATCCTCCTGCTCCGGCGTCAGCTTGTCGATGGCGACCCCCAGGAATGCCAGCTTGCGGTTGGCCACCTCCAGGTCCACCTCGGCGGGCACATCGATCAGCTTCTGCTTCAGCTGGTCCGCGTGTTCCACCAGGTACTTCGCGGAGAGCGCCTGGATGGCAAAGCTCATATCCATGATCTCCGCCGGGTGGCCGTCGCCCGCCGCCAGGTTCACCAGGCGGCCCTCCGCCAGCACGTAGATGTGCTTGCCGTTGGGCAGCGTATAGCCCATGATGTTGGCGCGCATCTCGCGGATGTCCGTGGAATGCTCCCGCAGCCACTTCATATCCACCTCCACGTCGAAGTGGCCCGCGTTGCAGAGGATCGCGCCCTCCTTCATCACCATGAAATCGGGCTCCGTGATGACGCCGGCGCAGCCGGTGACCGTCACGAACAGGTCGCCCAGGACGGCCGCCTCGTGCATCGGCATGACCTCGAAGCCGTCCATGACCGCCTCGATGGCGCGGATGGGGTTCACCTCGGTCACAATGACCTTCGCGCCCAGGCCCTTGGCCCGCATCGCCACGCCCTTGCCGCACCAGCCGTAGCCGGCCACGACCACATACTTCCCGGCGACGATCAGGTTGGTGGTGCGGTTGATGCCGTCCCACACGGACTGGCCGGTGCCGTAGCGGTTGTCGAACAGGTGCTTGCAGTCGGCGTTGTTCACCTTCACCATGGGGAAGCGCAGCTTGCCCTCGTTGTTCATGGCGATCAGCCGGACGATGCCGGTGGTGGTCTCCTCGCAGCCGCCGATGACGTATTGCAGCTCGTCCTGCAGCTCGGTGTGCAGCATGTGCACCAGGTCGCCGCCGTCGTCGATGATGATGTTGGCGTGGTGAGACAGGGTCTCGCGGATGTGGGAGAGGTACTCCTCGTCGGTGGCGGCGTGCCAGGCATACACGTTCAGGCCGGCCTTGACCAGCGCCGCCGCCACGTCGTCCTGGGTGGACAGCGGGTTCGACCCGGTCACGTACATCTCGGCCCCGCCCGCGGCCAGCACCTTGCACAGGTAGGCGGTCTTTGCCTCCAGGTGGATGGACAGCGCGATCCGCTTGCCCGCAAACGGTTTGGACTTCGAGAAGTCCGCCTCGAGGCTGCGCAGCAGGGGGCAGTTGCGCCGCACCCACTCGATCTTGTTCTCGCCGGAGGGCGCCAGGCCGATGTCTCTGATGATGCTCATTGTCATAACCTCCAAATTATATTGTCATTGTTCGATCGTTCATATCCTGATAACGCCTTCACCATGCGCCGCCGCGGGTTCTCACAGGTTCCGCCGCTTCGCCTTCAGCTTCGCCCAGGCGTTGTAGAAGACCATCGCGGCAATGGTGGCGATGTAGGGAATGCACTGCAGCAGCTGCTGGCGGATGGCGGTGCCCTGCAGGCTGCGCGCCAGGGCCGTGGTAAAGCCGAACAGCGCGCTGGACAGTATCGCGCCGAGGGGATGGCCCTTGCACAGGTTGTTGGCCGCCAGCGCCACATAGCCCCGGGCGCCGGAGATGTCCTGTATGAACATGGCGTTGCGGCCCAGGGTCAGCAGGCACCCGGCCAGGCCGATCATGCTGCCCGACAGCGTGGTGGCCAGGATCTGGTAGCGGGCCGTGTTGATGCCCAGGCTGCTGGCGGCATCCCGGTTGATGCCCAGCGCCCGCAGCCGGAAGCCGATCACCGTGCGGTACATGATGACGAACATCACGATGGCCAGCACGAAGGCCAGGTAATCGATGACCGTCAGGGCGCCGAACGCGGTGGACAGGAACGGTATCCGCCGGATCAGCGGCAGGTCGAGCTTGGTCAGGCCCTTCAGGTTGGAGGGGTTCACCGCGCCCTTCGTCTTGAAGACGACGGACAGCAGGAACGTGGTAAAGCCCCGGGCAAACGTGTTCAGCGCCATGCCCACGATCATGGGCTGGCCCTTCAGCTTCACGATGAAGAAGGACATGATCAGCGTCATGACCATCGCGACGGCCATGGCCACCGCCACCGACAGGAAGATGTTGCGCAGGAAGTAGTGGGTCAGGAAGGCGAAGAACGCGCTCATCAGCAGCGTGCCCTCCAGGGCGATGTTGAACACCTGGACCTTGCTGCACACGCCCGCGCAGAGGGCGACCAGCAGGATCGGGGTGATCTCGCGAATGGTGGAATTGATCACCTGGGCAAGGTACATCATGCCGCCTCGCCTCCCTTCGCCTGCTTGCGCCTGCGCATGTTCCCCGCCGCGATGCGGATCATCTTCGCGCTCATGAACAGGGTGATGATGCCCTCGATGATGTTGCAGACCTCCAGGGGGATGTCCATGTTCAGCATCATGGTGCTGCCCCCCACGGCCAGGCCCGCCAGCAGGATCGACGCCAGCAGCGTGCCGATGGGGTTCATGTTGGCCAGCAGCGCCGCCACCATGCCGGTCCAGGCGTAGCCCGTGGAGAAGATCATCTGGTCCACGTAGCGGCCCTTGCTGCCCATGACCTCAAACGCGCCGCCCAGCCCCGCCATGACGCCGGAGAGGATCATCACCAGGTAGAGCATCCGCCGGGCGTTGATGCCGCCGTACAGCGCGAACCTGGGGTTCAGGCCGCCCATGCGGCTCTTGTAGCCGAAGCTGGTCTTCTTGAACAGGAACCAGGTGACGAGCACCGCCGCCACCGCCAGCACGAAGCCCCAGTGCACCCAGCCCTTCATGATCGGGGGCAGCGTGGCCTCCGCCGGCAGCTTGCCCGTCTGGGCGTTCTGCATCTGGTAGACGTTGGCCTCCGGGTCCCGCAGCGGGTAGTTGCACAGGTAGGCCGCAAAGTAGTTGGCGATGTAGTTCATCATCAGCGTGGAGATGACGAAGGTCACGTCGAACTTTTCAAACAGCCAGCCGGAGAACGCCGAATACAGCGCGCCGGCCGCCGCGGCCGCCAGCATGGCCGCGGGAATGCGCAGCCAGCCCGGCACGGGCAGGTAGTAGCCCACCAGCGCCGCCGCTACCGCGCCCAGTATCATCTGGCCCTCGCCGCCCATGGCTTCATAGCCGCTGCGCCAGGCCATGCACACCGCCAGGCCGCCCATGATGATGGGCGTGGCGCGCTTGAGCGTGTTCATCAGGTAGACCTGCTTGCCGAAGGCCCCGCGGATCATTTCGCCGTAGGCCAGCAGCGGGTTCTTGCCGATGACGAGTATCACCACCGCGCCCAGCAGGAAGCTGATCAGTACGGCGATCAGCGGCTGGGTGACCGTATCCACGACGGCCAGCAGCGTCCGCTTCCAGTTGCGCTCATTGTCCATGCCCGATCGCCCCCCCAACCATCAAAAGGCCCAAGTGCTTGTCGTCCATGCTGCCCCGCTGGAACTCGCCGACGATGCGGCCTTCGAAGATCACATAGATGCGGTCCGAGAGGCTCATGATCTCGGTCAGCTCCGACGACACCAGCAGTATCGCCGCGCCGTCCTCCCGGCGCTTGAGCATGCGGCTGTGTATGGCCTCCATCGCGCCGATGTCGATGCCCCGGGTCGGCTCACAGCAGATCAGCACCGGGGTATCCAGGCTCATCTCCCTGGCCACGATCAGCTTCTGCGCGTTGCCGCCGGACAGCTCGCGCATCTTCTGCGTCGTGGAGGATGCCTTCACGTTGAAGCCCTGGATCAGCTTCGCCGCGTAATCCCGTATGGCCCTGGGATGGATGATGCCGTGGCGGCTGAAGGGCGCCTCGTCCTGGCGGGCCATCAGCGCGTTCTCCTCCAGGGTGCCCTCCGGGGCGCTGCCCCACACATAGCGATCCTCGCTGATGTGGGCAAGCCCCGCGTCGCGGACCTCGCGGACGGATCGGTTGGTCACGTCCTTTCCGCCCACCAGCACCTGGCCGCCCGTGGCCTTCTCAAGCCCCGTGATGCAGCGGATCAGTTCGCTCTGGCCGTTGCCGGACACCCCCGCGATGCCCACGATTTCCCCGGCGTTCACGTGCAGGCTGATGTCCGACAGCACCTCGCGGCCTTCGTCCACCAGCCGAAGGCCCTTCGTCTCCAGCAGGGTGGCCCCCGGCTTCGGCGGGTCGATCTCGTAGCTCGCCAGCGGATGGCCCACCATCAGCATGGCCAGCTCGGCGATGTCGGTCTCCGCCGCCATGCGCTCGGCCACCACCCGGCCCTGGCGCATCACGTACACCCGGTCCGAGACGGCCATGACCTCCTGCAGCTTGTGGGTGATCAGCACGATGCTCTTGCCCGCCCGGGCCAGGCCGCGGATGGTCTCCAGCAGCGCCTCGACCTCCAGGGGCGTCAGCACGGCGCTGGGCTCGTCGAAGATGATGATCCCGGCGTTCTGGTACAGTATCTTCAATATCTCCACCCGCTGCCGCAGCCCCACGGGGCAGTCGGCGATGCGCGCCAGCGGGTCGATCTTCAGCTCGTAGCGCTCGGAGAGCTGCCGCACGGTCTCCACGGTTCGGCCCATGTCCATGAACGGGCCCCTTTTCAGCTCGTTCTTGAACACGATGTTCTCGGCCACGGTCATCTGCTCGAAGAGCATGAAGTGCTGCTGCACCATGCCGATGCCCACGGCCATGGCGTCGGAGGGATTGTGGAAGCGCCGGGGCCTGCCGCCCACGATGATCTCGCCGGAATCGGGGCGTTCCAGGCCGTACAGGATCTTCATGATCGTGGACTTGCCCGCGCCGTTCTCCCCCACGATGGAGAGGATCTCCCCCGGATTCAGGTGCAGGCTGACATCATCGTTCGCCACGACGGTGTCGTAGGTCTTGGTGATGTGCTTCATTTCAAAAACCATAGCGTACACTCCTTGGGTGTTTGTGCCGCGCCATCACTGAAAATCGGCCCCTTGGATCGTCCAAAGGGCCGTTTTCTCTTTTCTCCCGGATCAGAAGATGGGGAAGGTGTAGTCGTCCTCGGAGGCGGGCATTTCGAGCACCAGCTCGCCGGAGGCGATGGCGTCGGCCACGGCCTTGCACTGGGCGATGACCTCGTCAGTCAGGATGTCGCTGTTCAGGTAAGCGCCTTCCGCGGTGATGTGGGTCGCACCGATGGCGCCGTCCTTCATCTCAAGCACATGCAGGCCGTTCTCCAGGTTGCCGGCGAAGAAGGCGTCGATGATGATGCCGGCGGTGACGCCCGTCTGCTTCAGCTGGGAGGACAGTATGTAGGGGTTCTCCGCCCGGGTCATATCGGTATCCTGGCCGATGGAATAGATGGCCTTGCCCTCGTTCGCCAGTTCCAGCGCGGCGTTGAAGATGCCTTCGTTGCAGGCTGCGGCGCCGCCGAAGATGTAGGTGCAGCCCTTCGCCTGCTGCTGCTTGGCGAAGTCATAGGCCGGGGCGGGATCGCTGTAGGAATTGGTGTAATTGAAGGTGATCTGCGCGTCCGGCACCACGGACTTGACGCCCTCCATGAAGCCCCAGCGATACTTGAAGGAGCCGGAGCCCTCGAAGCAGCCGATGTAACCGAACTTGGTCTCGTTGGGGAAGGCATAGCCGGCCATCGCGCCCATCAGGTAGGCGCCCTGCTCCTCGTTGTAGCTGTAGGAGGCCACGTTGTCGCTGCCGGCGTCGGTGTCGATGACGGCGAAGCGGATGCTCTCGTCCGCCTCGGCGGCCTTGGCGGCGGCGTACTCGGCGGACTGCCAGCCCACGCCCAGGATCAGGTCGTAGGCCTCGGCCACGGCGGCGTCATAGCTCGCCTGCCACTTGTCGGTGTCGGGGCACTCGAGGATGCGGTATTCATAGCCGTAGGTGCCGGCCAGCTCCTCAACCTTTTCCACCACCTGGGTCAGGAAGGCATTCACGCCTACGGGATCGCAGATGACGGCGATCTTCTCGCCCTCCGCCATGGCGGGAACCAGGGCCAGGACCAGGACGAACGCGATGAGCAGGGATGCTATTTTCTTCATGGGAAGCAACTCCTTAATGGTATTATTCAAAGCCGCTCCGGCTTTAAATTCACGCCAAACGCCGGCTTAAGGAAATATTCGCAGGCTTACTGGCGGTAAGTCAAGAAATTTGCAGGATGCAGCTGGCGGAAAAGGCACCGCCAGACGTGCCGCCGTATTGTGCGGTATTTCCTTAAAGCCGAACATTTCAATATGTTCTCACAATACCGTTCAGCTTTATCATATCACTTTCCTGCCGCCCTGTCGAGGGATATCTGTTCTTTTTTTCAGTTATATTTTTCGTAACAATGGCGAATTCTGATTTGTCGCCGCCATTGACTTGCTTTCCCGGACATGATAGAATTGATACATACCAATCGAGTCATCAAAGGGACGGGAGGCTGACACTCATGGAATATACGCTGGAATACTTCCAAAAATCGGCGGACTACATACGGTCCATCGTGCCCTGGAGCCCTGAGATCGCCATCGTGCTGGGATCGTTCCTGGGACCGTTTACCGACGCCATCGAAGATCCCATCGTCATCGACTACGGGGACATCCCGAACTTCCTGGTCTCCACCGTGCAGGGCCACGCCGGCAAGCTGATCTTCGGCACCGTGGCGGGGCGGCGCGTGGTCTGCATGTCCGGACGCTTCCACTCCTACGAGGGCTACGACTTCGAACAGCTGGTGATCCCGGTGCGCCTGTTCAAGCTGCTGGGCGTGAAAGCGCTGATCCTGACCAACGCTGCCGGCGCGGTGAACGCAGAATACCGCCCCGGCGACATCATGATCGTCTCGGACCACATCAAGCTGACCGGGGCCAGCCCCCTGCGCGGCAAAAACGTGGACGAGTTCGGCCCCCGCTTCTTCGACGTGAGCCGCATGTATACCCCCGAGCTGCGCAAGCTGGCCCGGGCGTGCGCCGAGGGCACCGGGCTGACGCTGCACGAGGGCGTATACATGTTCTTCACCGGCCCCCAGTATGAGACCCCGGCGGAGATCCGGGCCGCCCGCATACTGGGCGCCGACGCCGTGGGCATGTCCACCGTCACCGAGGCGCTGACGGCGGCCCACTGCGGCATGCCGGTGCTCTGCCTGAGCGTGATGACCAACATGGCCGCAGGCGTGCTGGAGCAGCCGCTGACCAGCGAGGAGGTCCTCGAAACCGCGATGGCCGTCGCAAAGCGCTTCAGCGTATACCTGAAGAATATCATCGAACGCATCGGGGAGGTGTCACTGTGAGGCTGTTGATCAAAAACGCGGGCATACTGGCCTGGAAGGACGAGCGCTTCGACTACATCCCGGAGGGCTTCCTGGGCATCGACGGAGATGCCATCGACTACATCGGCGTCCAGCGTCCGAAGGCGGACTACGACCGGGAGAAGGACATGCGCGGCAAGCTGCTCATCCCCGGACTCATCAACTGCCACTGCCATGCGGCGATGACACTGCTGCGGGGCATCGGCAGCGACCTCCCCCTGGATCGCTGGCTGTTCGAGGCCGTGTTCCCCGTGGAGGACCGCATGAAGACCGAGGACTTCTTCGCGGGCAACGAGCTGGCCATGCTGGAGATGCTCGCCAGCGGCGTCACCGCCTTCAGCGACATGTATATGGAACCCCGCACCATGATCGAGCTGAACGAACAGGTGGGCATGAAGGTGAACCTTACCCGCGTGGTGCAGGCGTTCGACCCCACCGAGCCCCCGGAGAAGAACATCAAGGTGGAGGAATCGCTGGCGCTGTTCGACGAATTCCACGGCTGCCAGAATGGCCGCGTGCGGGTGGACTTCGGCGTGCACGCCGAGTACACCATCAACGACGCCGTCACCCGCTACTACGCCGACAGGATCCGCCCCTGCCGGGAAAAGGGCGGGCGGGTGCAGCTGCACCTGTCGGAGACCCGCAAGGAGCATGAGGAATGCATCCGGCGCCACGGTATGACCCCGGCGGCCTGGTTCGAGGCCATGGGCATATTCGACCTGCCCGCCGCCGCCGCCCACTGCGTGTGGTGCACGCCGGAGGATCTGGATATCCTGAAGGCCCATGGCGTCTATCCCATCCACAATCCCACCAGCAACCTGAAGCTGGGCAGCGGCTTCGCGCCGGTACCGAAGATGCTGGAAAAGGGCCTGACGGTGGCGCTGGGTACCGACGGCGCGGCCAGCAACAACAATCTGAATTTCTTCGAGGAGATGCATATCGCCGCCATCGCCATGAACGGCCACTTGCTGGATCCGGAACCGATGCCCCCCACCGCGGTGCTGCGCATGGCGACAGTCAACGGGGCGGCCTTGCAGGGGCGCGGCGACACCGGCTGCCTGGCCGTGGGCAAGAAGGCCGACATCGTCGCGGTGGACATGGACCGCCCGCACCTCTACCCGGCGTTTGAGCCGCTGCCGATGCTGGCGTACGCCGCCCAGGCCAGCGACGTGGTCATGACCATGGTGGACGGAAAGATATTGTATGAAAACGGCGAATACCTGACCCTCGACCGGGAAAAGGCGATGTTCGACGCGAAGCAGGCCGTGAAGCGGCTATATGGAGGGAAGTAACATGGACAGGCAGGACAGGGGCCTCGCCTTTATGCTGCAATATGAAAACGTGGCCTGGTTCGACGGGAAGGTCGTGCGCATACTCGACCGCCGGGTCTATCCCACGAAGGTGGAATTCGTGACCTGCGAGACCCACCAGGACGTCACCCGGGCCATCGCCGACATGGTCACCCAGAGCGCCGGCCCCTACACCGCCGCTGCCATGGGCATGGCGCTGGCCGCCCACGAGTGCCGCGACCGAAACGCTTCCGACCAGCTGGCCTGGCTGGAGGACGCCGCCGACAACATCAGCCACGCCCGCCCCACCACCGTCTCAAGAATGCGGATCATCACCGACGGCTGCCTCGCGGCGGCAAAGAAGGCGATTGAGAGCGGCGGCGACGCGGCCCAGGCCATCATGGACCACACCATCGAGGCCAACAACCTTCGCTACAGCAAGGTCCGCCGCACCGCGCAATACCTGGTGGACCTGTTCCCCGACAACGGCACCGTCATGACCCAGTGCTTCGGCGAGACCATCGTCGGCATGATGCTGAAGGAATGCCGGGAACGGGGCAAGGCCATCCGCCTGTTCTGCCCCGAGACGCGTCCCTACTTCCAGGGCGCGCGGCTGACCGCCACCGTGTGCCGGGACATGGGCTTCGATGTGACGGTGATCACCGACAACATGCCCGCCACGGTCATGCAGAACGAGAACGTGGACGTGTTCACCTCCGCTGCCGACGCCATCAGCCTGGACGGCTACGTGGTCAACAAGGTGGGCACCTTCCAGATCGCCATCGTCGCCAAGTATATGGGTGTGCCGTATTACGTCACTGGCGCGCCAGACCCGGGCCATCCCGCCATCGACACCGTGACCATCGAGATGCGCGACCCCGGGTTCGTGCTCCAGGCCATGGGCACGCGCACCGCAGCCGAGGGCGTCAAGGGGTATTACCCCAGCTTTGACATCACCCCGCCGCATCTGGTTTCCGGCGTCGTCACCGACTGCGGCATCTATGTCCCCTACGACCTGCCCCGCTACTTCAAGGACAGCGACGGCGAATTCGGCCAGGGTGGATTGAACCTGTAGCCCAAAATGAGCCATGCCGGCATTGCCGACATGGCTTATTTTTGGGGAGCAGCAGATGGTTAAGGTGGCGTGGTACTGTCGCATACAAATTCTGATTTGTCGAGCTGACGCTCAGGGATTAGGGAATAGGGATTAGGGATTAGGAATAGCGGCTGACGCGGTTGTCAAAGCCTTCC
>ONJE01000081.1 GCA_900318045.1 uncultured Eubacteriales bacterium | reverse complement strand
CGAGCGGATTTTTCGTCATACCAAGGCGAAGGCCCGCAGGCTTGCTGGCGGCAAGTCAAGGGACTTCAACGCCGGTATGGCGGAAAAGACGCCGCAGGAATGTATAGGTTTAGGTTGAGATTAGTATAAATCAAACCCCGCCATTTGGCGGGGTTTGAATCGGTATGTCATCAGCCGTTGATCTCGACGCTCTTTTCGGTCTTGAGCAGCTGAATGAAGGTGACGCCGGGATTGAGGAGGACATCGTTTCCGTTGTCATCGTAATACCGGGTGTTTTCGCTGATGCTGTCGCGTACCCAGTAGCCGGTGAAGTGCTTGCTGCCGATGAAGTAGTGGCACTTGTTGGTGCCGACGGTGGTCACCTTCGGGCGATCAGATTCGCCGTTGTACCAGGCATATTCCATGCTCTGCACGATGACGTTGTCGCAGGTGACCTGCTCGTTGGTGGCGCCGTCCACATAGGGCTTGCCATTGTAGAAGCGGCGATACTTCGCAATGGAGGGATCCCACTCATAGGAGGGGGTGTAGCCGTTGCGATAGGGGATGCTGAAGCTGGTCACTTGCTCGCCGGCAGCGGGAATGACGGCCTGCGCGCTGAACTTCAGGGGAGATTTGCAGGTGATGCCGGACCAATCGGTCTTTTCAAACAGGTTGTGCAGGCGGCAGATCACATTGTTGGGAGCGCGGCGGCTGCGGTCGCGATAGAAATCGCTCTTCTGGCTGCCGTTGTCATAGCCGATGCCGTCCCAGCGCTTGCCGACGTTGATGGTGCCAAAATAATCGTAAACGCTGCTGCCCTCGTACTTCTGGCCACCGAAGTGGATGAAAGCACCGTTGTAATCGCTGTAGATGTCAGCGTGCACAATGCGGGCGGAGCGAATGGCCTCGATCTGATCGGGGATGGTGTCGTTGAACACCGCAGTATAGCGGGTGTAGCCGCCGTTATAGGTCTCGGTCTCGTACACGATATCCGCGGAGCCGACGCCAACCTGGGGACGGGCAGGGGGTTCGTTGTCCATTTGGCATACCATCGTGTGGGCGGGCTCACTGGTGGGTTTGCCGGTAGTAATAGAAGTGCCCTCGGCCATGGCCGCGCAAGCCATAAGCAGCGCCAGTGCCAGGACAATACATACGATTCTCTTCATGGAAAGTATTTCTCCTTTCAAACTTGTTGGGTGAATTCACACCCCATCGCCCTATATTGTACCAAATGAATACCATTCTGTCTATAATAAATTTATTAATTCAATATTTTGCCTGAAAATATACGCATTCACAGGCGCTCTCAACAATTAACTCTCGTGCCCGCGATTGTTGCGGGTTTTATAACAGTAGACATCTTGAAGTATTTATGACAAAGAGATATGATAAATTTGACACTGATTATAAACAGAGGTTTTTCTGCATGAGATATACATTGAAAATGATGGCGATTGTCGCGGTGCTTGGACTTGAGATTGCGGGCGCTGGCTGCATGGCGGAATCTGATATGACTCAGGCAACGAAAGCGCCGGTCACGGAGCAAACCGCCGAAGCTGCGCAGGCTGCTGAAAGCGCTGATGGGAGGGAAGCCGAGCAGAGTGAGGAGGAAGCCGCGCTGGCGAAGCAGCAGTTGGTGGAGGCCCAGCAGATGCTGATCGATCTGGGATACCTGTACGGCGTGGCGGACGGAATGTACGGTCCGATGACCGCTTCAGCGCTGACCCGTTTCCAGGCGGCGAACGGCCTCGAACAGACCGGGGAGTTGAACGACGCCACGATACAGGCTCTCACGCGGGTTGTCGAAAGCGTCGGCGATGCGAAGGCGCTGCAACAGCGGCTGATCGACCTGGGCTACCTGCGGGGCAGCGCGGATGGCGCCTTTGGGGAGAAGTCCCAGGCCGCGTTGAGACAGTTCCAGGCTATTCACGGGCTGGAGGTCACCGGATTGCCCAACGATGCGACCCGGGAAACGTTGTTTTCCGACAGAGCCAAGACCCTGCCGAAGCGTCTGAGCGGGGGCTCAAAGGGGGACGATGTCGTCGCTCTCCAGGAGAAACTGATCCAGTATGGCTTCCTCTCCGGTGAGGCCGACGGGGCCTATGGCATGGGTACCATGGCAGCAGTCAAGCGCTTCCAGTTGCACCTCCAAGCCCAGGGAAAGGCCGGGGATCTCGGCATCGAGCCCACAGGGGAGGCCACGCCCGTGACATTGCTTGTGCTCTATGACCCGGATTATTCCACCTATCTTTCGGATATCAGCGCGGGTGAGACGGGCGACGAGGTCGCCCGGGTGGAGCGTCGGCTGTCAGCCCTGGGCTATATGGATGCCGTAGCCGACGACACCTTTGACGACTACGCCGTTGCTGCCGCCGAGGCGTTTCGCTCCGACGCGGGCATCGGGGGAAGCGCCTATGACCGAGCCTTCATCGACGCCCTCTTCAATACCGATGCGCCCGTCGCGACGCACTTTGTACTCCATAGCATCGCCACTGGCGACCAGGGCATCGCGGTGAGGGAGGCACAGGAGGCGCTGGTGCGCGTCGGCATGACCATCGGCATGCCGGACGGCGTCTACGGACCCGCCATGGCCAAGGGCATAGAGCAGCTTCGCGATTACCTGCTATCCATCGGCAGTACCCGGGTATTCCTGTTTGAGGACCCCGATACCCTGACCGTTGAGGCGCAGCAGCTGCTCTGCGGCGACCTGCTCAGCGACTTTACGGGCATATTCAACGCCTCGGACACGTTCATGGTCACTCGAGTACAGAGGCGGCTGCACACACTGTATTTCCTCTCCAGGACCAACGTCGACGGCGATTTTGGCGAGAGGACCCGCGTCGCCCTGCGTGAATTCCAGGTGGCGAACGGCCTGCCCGATACGGGCCTTGCCGATACGGCGACGCTGAACCGGCTCTTCTCGACGGATGCGACCTGCAAGAAGTTCCCCTACCGGGTGGAAGTGAGCATCGACAGCCAGCGGGTTTACGTGTATGAGCTTCAGGATTCGGGGGAATACGAGCTGGTCCAGACCTTCATCTGCTCTACGGGCATGGGTAATTCCACACCCAGGGGCATCTTTCTGGACGGTGGTCCTGCCAATGTGTGGCATCACTTCTCCAAGTTTGACATTTGGGCAAGGTATTCCTTCACGATTGAGGGAGATATCATGTTCCACTCTGTGCTGTACAGCGAAAAGAACACCGATTCCCTGCGGGAGGGTTCGCTGTATGCTCTGGGACAGAAGGCGTCCCACGGCTGCGTTCGCTTGGCAGTGAAGAGCGCCAGATGGCTGTTCGAGCATTGCAGAAAAGGCAGTTTGGTGATCATCATCTATTGATCCGGTAAAGGGCACCTCAAAAAACGCTCATCGCGGCCGGACGGTTGAATCTCAGCCGTTCGGCCGCGATGAGCGTTTTTTGAGATGCCCCATAGTGGATTAGCACCTTTTTACCGCCAAACAGCTGAATCATTTCCGCGCCCCTCTGCTCGGTGTCCCTGCCGAAGAGTACATTTGTGGGGGTATAGTAATTGATGTTACTGCTCAGCGTACACTCCCTCAGTCACGCTTCGCGTGCCACCTCCCTCAGGGAGGGAGCCTTTTGGTGTGAGAATGCGCCTAACAGGCTCCCGTTCAGGCCCCCTCACTCAGGGGGCTGGCTGACCGTCAGGCCAGAGTGAGGGAGTTCATCAGGGACGCTGAGCTGTAACTGATTGAATGGGAACTACTCGATGATCTGCGTGCATTTCATTGACAACTGGCTGCAATGCGTATATACTGTTCATATACCCTGAAGAATGTTTTCAAGTCAATAGTTTTCCGCGAAATAGACCAACAAACGGCATGGAGGAGGAGAGATACATGAGGAAGCTGACCGCGTGGCTGATCGTCGTTGCGCTGGCCGTGACGATGCTGCTTGCGATACCGGCAAGCGCCGACGAGTATATGAAATACGTCAACAAGGACAAGCTGGAGGCCTACGAGGAGCCGGACTCGGATTCCAGGGTTGTCAAGCGCCTCAAGGGCGGCGACCGGGTCATGCTCAGCGGGGATATACTGTTGGGCAGCAAGTTCACCTCCATACTGCTGGAGGACACCAGGCACGGTGGGCAGATGGAGGCGTGGGTACTGACGAAATACCTGGTGGACGACATGCCCCCGAAGTACTGCAAGCACCAGTGGGGGAAGTGGGTTATCACCGATGAACCCACCTGTACCCATTCCGGCGAGCGGGAGCGCACTTGCAAGATCTGCGGTACCACCAAGGTCGAGAAGCTCAAGCGGTTGGAGCACGAATTCGGCAAGTGGAAGATCATCAAGGAGGCCACCTGTGTCAAAGAGGGTGAGCGGGTACGTACCTGCAAGCTCTGCGGCTACCGGCAGGAGGAGAACTATCTGGCAGATCATACCTTCGGCAAGTGGAAGGTGACCCTTGAACCCACCTGCACCGAAGAGGGCGAGCGGGAGCGCAAGTGCAAGGTCTGCGGTTATAAAGATGTTGAGACGCTGGACAAGTTGCCCCATGAATATGAATGGAGGGTGATCGTCGAGCCCACCGACCACACTTGTGGCACCCGGGCGAAGATCTGCAAGGTCTGCGGTCACAACGGCGGCGAGGAGCAATTTGACCCCGACGGCACGCTGCGGCGCAACGATCGGGGCGACGACGTTCGGGAACTGCAACAGCTGCTGGTGGATCAGGGCTACCTTAACGCCGGCGGCGCGGACGGCATCTATGGCGGCGGAACCGAAAAGGCGGTGACCCTTTTCCAGAAGGATCAGGGCCTCGAGCCCGACGGCGTTGCATGGCCCCAAACCCTCAAGCGCCTGAGGCACGATTTTGGCCCCTGGCAGACGGTGAAGGAGATGACGCGCACCGAGGCCGGCGAGCGCGTGCGCACCTGCAAGGATTGCGGCTACGAGCAGCGGGAGACCATCGAGCCCCAGCCCCGCTTTGAACGCGGCAGGCGCGGCGAGGACATCCGAACCATGCAGCAGGTGCTCAATCAGCTGGGCTACGACGCCGGCGGGTTCGACGGCATCTATGGCCGAAAGCTGGACGCCGCCTACGCCGCATTTGCCGACGATAACAACCTGGTGGCGGAGAACGGCGTCATTCGCCCCGCTGATGTGGACGCCGCGATGAACGCATGGCTGGACGCGCTGTCCGACCGTGAGTGGAAGGGCGAGGGCGAGAACGGCGACCCCGTCAGCCTGGCGCTGACCGTCACCCCCACGGACAAGGCCGACGACAGCAGCATGGTCACCTACAACTGGTCGCTGACGAACCTGGGCAGCGAGCGCTGTACCTTCACGGCCCTGCTGTTGACCTTTGGGCGGAACCCCGACTTCAGGTCCCAGGACTTGGTCATGGTGCTGGACGGCACGGAACTGAAGGCCAACGCTGGCAACAGCGCCTCCGGCAGCTTTACCGTCGATATGGACTGGGGCGCGGGCAACCTGAACTTCGCGGCCCTGGCGAGCCACGCGCGCTCCGGCGGAAAGTGGCTGAGCAATATCGTAACTTATGAGAATGAGAGCGAGGTTAAGACGCGGACGGTGGAGCCCGTGGCTGTCGGGATCGACGTGAACCGCCTGCCGGACGGCACCTGGCCGGTGGCCTTCAACCCGGGAGACATCCTCAGCGGCGCTTCCGGCATCTACATGAACGGCGTACACATCTTTACCGAGGATCACTATGCCGTGGAGGACATCGACGCGCTGGCGGAAGGCGACACCATCGTGGTGGAGGGCGAGCCCATTGTCGTAAAGACCATCGCCCGCGACGGCGGCGTGGCCATCAACGGCGGCCTGGAGGGCGACGGCGGCGTGGAGCTTTGGCTCGACGAGGAGACCGGTGACTATCGCGTTTCGGGCTACGACGACCTGGCGACCTACACCGACCATGGCGTGACCACGCTGATGATCGACGAGAACACCACCTACACCGATTCTTCCGATCCCCAGCAGACCCCCACCATGGCCAGGGGCGCGGAGATCGTGGACGCCATCGCAAACGCCGAGGAGGGCGCGTCCTTCGACGCCTACAACACCCGCGTGACCATCGAGGGCGGCAGGCTGGTGGCCATCAGCCATATCTATACGCCGTAAACACGATATAATGGAGGTAATCGGCATGGGCGTTTTTTCCAAATTTCATCGGTTCCATGAGGCCGGGGAGGCCGCGAACGTCAACAACGTGGAGCGCTTCGGCGAGCCGGACCACTCCCTGTTTACCTCGTCCAAGGTTTTCTCGCTGCACCACCACATCGACATCACCGACGACCAGGAGCGGGTGGTGTATGAAGCAAACAGCAAGGTCCTGTCGATCAGGGACAAGACCGACATCGTGGACGCCCACGGCAGCCAGGTCGCCCATATCGAGAGCAAGGTTTTCTCACTGCACGAGCGACACTTTATCACCATGGCCAGCGGCGAGAAATTCGAAATGTCCAACGAGCTGCTGCACCTGATCAAGGACATTACCAACATCGAGGGCCTGGGCTGGCAGCTTCGGGGCAACATCGCTGGGCTCAATTTCGAGCTGTATGACCGGGATGAGAGCATCATCGCCGTGATCGGGCAGAAGGCAATCTCCCTGCACGACAAGTTCTGCATCGACATCTATCGCCCGGAGTACGAGAAGACCGTGGTGGCGATACTGGTCACACTGATCCACATGATGAAGGACCGGGAGAGCTCGGTGTCGTTCTCCTCCTCCTCATCCGGTTCGTCGGGCAACGGATGATCGAAAGCGAAGTGAACAAGACGGATGAATTGCTTTGAAGCTATCAGGACCTTTCCCGGAGACGTAGGCCTCTATTATCGCGTGCTGGGGGAGGAAGGGGTCGTCACTCACAACCCGGACCTTCCCCTTATCGCCGCCAGCGTCATCAAGCTGCCCATCATGGTGACGGCGTTCCGGGACATTGCCGCGGGCAAGCTGGACCCCGCTGAAGCCATCGCCATCAAACCGGAGGACAAGATGCCCTCCTGCGGCGCGCTGACCTACATGCACGACGGACTCGAAGTGACGTTGATGGACCTGATCACGCTGATGATCATACTCAGCGACAATACGGCCACCAACGTTCTCATCGACAAGCTGACCCCGGACCATGTCAATCGGACGATGGCGGCGCTGGATATCCCGGGCATCGCCCTGCGACGCAGGCTGTTCGAGCCGGAGCTGTCCCGAAAGGGCATCCAGAATACCGTCACCGCCAAGGGCGCAGGCATGCTGCTGGAACGCATGGCAATGGGAAAATTGCTGGGCAAGGATACGGATGAACAGATGATCGGCATACTGCTGAACCAACGCCTGAACGGGAAGCTGCCCTTCTTCCTGCACAGCCGGGGCATTCGCTGTGCCCATAAGACCGGCGAGGACGACAACATCACCCACGACGCTGGCATCATCTATTCCGCCAGGCCCTTCGTGCTGTGTATGCTGTCCAACAATGTGGATGTGCCTGCCTTCGAACGGCTGATCCAGGACACCGCAAGGGATCTTGCCCTTGGGGGAGGCGCATCGTGAACGCTGGGTTGGCCATGGCCCGCTGCTGGGTGGAGATCGACCTGGACGCCGTGGAATGGAACTATCGCTCCGCAAAGGGTATATGCGGCGATCAGGTGCAGATCATCCCCGTACTGAAGGCCAACGCCTACGGTCTTGGCGCGGCGGTGCTGTCGCGGACGCTGTACGACCTCGGCGCGCGGCTGTTTGCCGTGGCGGAGCTGAACGAGGCGCTGGAGGTCAAACGGGCCTGCGGCGGCGATGCGCTGGTGCTCGGCATAATCCCGCCGGTGCAGATGGAACGTGCCGTTCAAGAAGGCATCATCGCCACCGTTTTCGACCAGACGCAGGCGCGGCAGCTGAGCGAAGCGGCGGTGCGCGCAGGCAGAAAAGCCCGGGTCCACATCAAGCTGGATACCGGCCTGCACCGGTTGGGGTACGACCCGTCGCGCGCGGATGAGATCGAAGCCGTCTTCGACCTGCCCAATGTTCGGGTAGAGGGCCTGTTCACCCATCTGGCGCTGCGGGAGGACAGCGCGGATGCCGCGCAGATCGAACGCCTGCTGCGGGTGGCGGATCTATTGAAACGCGATGGCCGGGAATTTGGACTCCTGCACGCCTGCGACAGCATCGGCATGGTGCGCCATCCCCAGTGGCGCTTTGACGCGGTGCGCATTGGCGCGTGGCTGTACGGTGTGGTGCCCAGCCGATATCCCAACGCCAACGGGGAGTGCCGCCTGCCTGTGCGGTTCATGACCCGGGTGGCGCAGGTGCGAACGGTGGCAAAGGGGGACTATCTTGGCTACGACGAGGCGCATCCCCTTGAGTGCGACCGGATGATCGCCACGCTGTCTGCGGGGTATGCCGACGGCTATCCCCGGGTAAACAATGTGGGCGAGGTCGTCATTCACGGCAGGCGCGCGCCGATAAAGGGCCTGCTGTGCATGGATCAGATGATGGTGGACGTGACCGACATCCCGGATGTTCGCACCGGCGACGCGGTGACGCTGCTGGGGGACGGCGTTTCGTTGGAACAGTATTCCGCCTGGACGGGAGCGCATCGCAATGAAGCGCTGACCCGTATCGGCCGACGGGTGCCCAGGGTGTATACCCGGGGCGGGGCTGTGGTGGAAGTTAGGGCCTGTGCAGAAATTATTCATACATGATGCTTGCCTGAATCCGCCATTGCTGTGTTGTCGTCGGTCAACGTGCCCCGGCACGCCTCCCTCCTCCGCCTTGCACTGACGAATTCATTCGGCGCATTCTGTACGAATAATTTATGCACAGTCCC
>ONJE01000422.1:2355-3095 GCA_900318045.1 uncultured Eubacteriales bacterium | reverse complement strand
CCCGGCAAGTTAGCGTTGTTAAGGATCGCGGCAGCAGCTATTTCTAATCCCTATTCCCTAATCCCTAATCCCTGCGCGTCAGCTCGACAAATCAGAATTTCCGCTATACTTCCGCCATGAATTCGTCATTTGTAATGGCATGGAGGGTGTGTTATAATGGGGGTGTGTTATGACAGATGTGCCGGGGGAGGTGTGTGTGGATGCGCAAGAAGCTGATATGCCTGGCGGTGGCGCTGCTGCTGTGCGCGGCGGCGCTGGCAGAGGGCGGGACCTTTGCCCTGCGCTTCGACGAGGGCTTCACGATGTCGCTGCCGGAGGGCTGGGTCAGCTATCCCGCCGGAAACGGCCCGATCCGCTACGTCCTGGGGTCGGGGGACGGCGCGCGCTTGCTGTACATACAGGTCCAGCCCACGGACATCGACACCCCCGAAGCCATGCGCGAGGCCATCGAAAACAGCGGCCAGTGCGGCAAGACCAGCCCCCTGGAGCTGAACGGGAAGGACTTCGCCGCCTTCATCGCCCCCGGGCTGAACGCCAGCGGCTGCGCAACGATCCACAACGGCCAGCTGATCGTGTTCCTGTTCACCCCCCGGGACGATTCCGATTACATGCTGGTGGCGGCGGAGATCATGGCGGGGATCAAATTCTGATTTATCGCGGGCTATCGCCCGCTTGAAGGGGGACAGGTCCCCCTTCAATACATCCCCCTCAGATTTGCCTGAAATCGCAGGCGATTTCCG
>ONJE01000422.1:0-2274 GCA_900318045.1 uncultured Eubacteriales bacterium | reverse complement strand
TCCCTGCCGTGAAAAAAGCCCCGCCCGCGGCGTACATGCCGCCGCGTACGATTTAAGATCGGGGCGCTCCGCCCCCGATACCCCCGGCAAGTTAGCGTTTAGAACGCGGCAGTCGCTATTTCTAATCCCTATTCCCTAATCCCTAATCCCTGCGCGTCAGCTCGACAAATCAGAATTTCCCCCCAAAACGCCCGACAGGGGCGGCAAATCACAAGATTTGCCGCCCCTGCCGTCGTCATATCCATCAGAAGTCGATCTTTTCCTCCAGCCAGGCCACCAGCCCGTTGACGGGCACGATCTCCTGCTGCATGGTGTCGCGGTCGCGGACGGTGACATTGCCGGTCTCGGCGGTGTCGAAGTCCACGCAGATGCAGTAGGGGATGCCGGCCTCGTCGGCGCGGCGGTAGCGCTTGCCGATGGACCCGGTCTCGTCGTAGTCGCACATGAACTTCTTGGAAAGCGTGGCGTACAGCTCGCGAGCCTGGTCGCCCAGCTTGTTCTTCTGCAGCGGCATGACGGAAACCTTGTACGGGGCCAGCGCCGGGTGCAGGCGCAGCACCACGCGGGTGTCGCCGCCCTCCAGCTCCTCCTCGTCATAGGCGTTGCACAGGAAGGCCAGCACGGCGCGGTCCACGCCCAGGGAGGGCTCCACGCAGTAGGGGATGAACTTCTCGCCGGTGGCGGGGTCCAGGTACTCCATGCTCTTGCCGGAATGCTCCTGGTGCTGGGTCAGGTCGTAGTCGGTGCGGTCCGCCACGCCCCACAGCTCGCCCCAGCCGAAGGGGAACAGGAACTCGAAGTCGGTGGTCGCCTTGGAATAGAAGGCCAGCTTCTCGGGCTCGTGGTCCCGCAGGCGCAGGTTTTCTTCTTTGATGCCCAGGCTCAGCAGCCAGTTCTTGCAGAACGTGCGCCAGTAGTTGAACCACTCCAGGTCCTCGCCGGGCTTGCAGAAGAACTCCAGCTCCATCTGTTCGAACTCGCGCACGCGGAAGATGAAGTTGCCGGGGGTGATCTCGTTGCGGAAGCTCTTGCCGATCTGGCAGATGCCGGCGGGCAGCTTCTTGCGGGTGGTGCGCATGGCGTTCTGGAAGTTCACGAAGATGCCCTGGGCCGTCTCGGGGCGCAGGTACAGCTCGGCGGCGGAATCCTGGTTCACGCCCTGGAAGGTCTTGAACATCAGGTTGAACTGGCGGATGCCGGTGAAATCCTTCTTGCCGCAGACGGGGCAGACGATGTCATGCTCGGCGATGTAGGTCTCCAGCTGCTCGTTGGTCCAGCCGTCGCCGGTCTCGGCGCCGTTTGTGAACTTTTCGATCAGGTTGTCGGCGCGGAAGCGGGCCTTGCAGGCCTTGCAGTCCATCAGCGGGTCGTTGAAGCCGCCCACGTGGCCGGACGCCACCCACACCTCGCGGTTCATCAGGATCGCGCAATCCAGGCCCGTGTTGTAGGGGCTCTCCTGCACGAACTTGCGCCACCAGGCCTTTTTCACGTTGTTCTTGAATTCCACGCCCAGGGGGCCATAGTCCCAGGTGTTGGCCAGGCCGCCGTAGATCTCGGAGCCCGCGAAGATGTAGCCGCGGTTCTTGCACAGCGCGACCAGCTTGTCCATCGTCAGTTTCGCCATTGCGCTAACCTCTTTTGATTGAATTTGCGCGTGTGCCGCGCAGTTTGTATAAAGGTTAGCAGATTTTGGGGTGGGTTGCAACGGATTATTGTAAATTGTTGTGGGGATGCTGCCCGACGAATTTTCAATCGGACATCGCGCTTTGGGGGATAGAGTGGGAAAAAAGTGACTGTTCAGGTCGGTAAGTTCTGATTTGTCGGGGAGATGGCAGAGTGTCCCAAAGTAGCCTTCCCCTTCAGGGGAAGGTGGCTTTCGGTGAAAACGCTTGCGTTTTTGCCGAAAGACGGAAGAGGTCGTTCTCCCGGGAGAAAGCACGCAAACCAGCGATACCGCAGGGGGGACGACCTCTTCCGACCTCGCTGCGCTCGGCCACCTTCCCCTGAAGGGGAAGGCTTTTGGATGCGCCAGCCGCCATTCCTGTTCCCTGTTCCCTGTTCCCTCGTCTCCCCGACAAATCAGAATTTCCATGCGACTGAACACTTACGAAATCCGAAGGGATTTCCTCCTTCACTAACCCCTAACCACTAACCACTAACCCCTAACCCCCTCCTCCCTCCCCTCCTTACAACCATGCGCTACGAAGAGCCTTACTACAAAAAACCGAAAAGAAAAACCCGCCGGCCGCGCCACCGGGGACAATCCCTCGGGGC
>ONJE01000136.1 GCA_900318045.1 uncultured Eubacteriales bacterium | reverse complement strand
TACTCCCCGGTAAGTTAGCGTTTGGAACGCGGCAGTCGCTATTTCTAATCCCTATTCCCTAATCCCTAATCCCTGCGCGTCAGCTCGACAACTCAGAATTTGTATGCGTCTGAACACTTACAATCCGTTGAAAAAACGGCGGTTATGTGCTAATATGAAACGGGAACTGACAATACACATACAGGCAGGAGACGACCCCCATGTATACGATCATTCATAACGGCCTCATTTACGACGCGGTGCATGAAGCGCCCTTTGTCGGCGACCTGTTGATCGACGGCGGCAGGATCGCCGCCATCGGCAAGAACCTTGACGCGCCAGCGGAGGCGCAGGTGGTGGACGCCTCCGGCCTGTACGTCTATCCCGGACTGGTGGAGGCCCACGGCCACATCGGCCTGGACGGCTGGGCCGTCGGCTACGAAGGCCAGGATTACAACGAGTATAACGACCCGGTGACGCCCCAGCTGCGGGCCATCGACGGCATCAACCCCTTCGACGAAGCGCTGCAGGACGCGGTGCGCGGCGGCGTGACCACGCTGTGCACCGGTCCCGGCAGCTCCAACGTGCTGGGCGGTACCTTCGCGGCCTTCAAGCCCGTGGGCACGTGCATTGACGCTATGTGCCTGCTGCCCCAGGCCGCCATGAAGTGCGCCTTTGGCGAGAACCCGAAGCGCTGCTACAAGGACAAGCGCATCTCAAGCCGCATGAACACCGCCGCGCTGCTGCGGGAGGCGCTGTTCAAGGCCCGGGAATACATGGAAAAGCTGGAAACCGCCGGGGACGACCCCGCCAAAAAGCCCGCCTTCGACCTGAAGCTGCACGCGCTGCTGCCGGTGCTCCGGGGGGAAATTCCCCTGAAGGCCCACGCCCACCAGGCCAACGACATCCTCACCGCCATACGCATCGCCCGGGAATTCGGCGTGAAGCTCACATTGGAGCACGTGACCGACGGCGCGCTGATCGCGGATGAGCTGGCCCGGGCGAACGTTCCGCTGGCCATCGGCCCCACCTTCGGCCAGCCCAGCAAGATCGAGCTCAAGCACAAGAGCTGGCAGACCCCCGCGATACTGAACGCCGCGGGCTGCCGGGTGTCCATCATCACCGACAGCCCCGTCACCCAGCAGAGCCACCTGCGCTTCTGCGCCGCCATGGCCATCGAGAACGGCATGCCGCCCTTCGACGCGCTGCGGGCCATCACCATCAATCCCGCCCGCCACATCGGCGTCGAAGACCGCGTCGGATCGCTGGAGGCGGGCAAGGACGCCGACGTCGTGCTCGCCAGCGGCAATATCTTCGAGCTTCAATCCCGCATACTGGCCACCTACATCGACGGAACCAGGGTCTTCCAGGCATAGCGCGCTTCCATGGCGTATTCTGCGATTGTCAGTTATTGTCCCCTGTCTCTTAAGGGTACCTCTATAAACGAACGCGTCGCCCGACGAGATGAATTTCAGACAGATTCGGCTTGCAAAAGACGCAGGCTGCCTGGCGGGCAGTCAAGGTTTTTGCAAGCCAAAGATGGCTGAGATTCAGCCGTCCGGCGGCGATGAGCGTTTTTAGAGGGGCCCTTCAAGAAAGCCGATGACCTTCTCCTGGAACGCGCGATAGTACGGCTTCTCATACATCATGATATGGGATCCGCCGGGGATTATCTCGAGCCGCGAGCCCTTTGGCAGGTGGTCGGGGGACATTCCGATCGCCTTCCAGTCCATATAGGGGTCCATGCTCCCGCATATGACGAGCGTCGGCGCCCCTATTGCGTCCAGGTCAATCAGCTCTTCCGAGCGGCCCACAAAGGCATCCTTCCGCCACCCGTTCGGGCTGGAATCCCCATCGTAGCGCCAACAGCCCGAGCAGAACATATCTATGACCACCGGGTCCGCCACGGCATAATTGAAGCTCCCGTCCGCCCTCCGCTGGAAATCCTCCGCCGCACCCTCCCAGGTGTTGTGGCTGAACGGCGCATCGCCCACATCCCCCTCAAGCCCAAACAATACCGGCCCATAGAGCACGAGCCTGCCGAGGTGCTCCGGATGGCGCCCCGCGAATTTCCCCGCGGTCATGGTGCCCCAGCTCCAGCCAAGGACGTCGACCTTCTCCAACCCCGTTTCCCGGACGATTCGTTCCACGGCGGCGTTGATATCCTCAGCGGCGTATGCGGTATCCGGCATAAAGCCGTCCTTGACCTCCCCGGATTGCCCGTAGCCCGCGATATCGATCCGCCATACCCCATAGCCCTCCCGCGCCAATCGCCGCACGAGGCTGTAATCCTGATAATCGACATCGAAAATATGGGATGAATACGTGGAGCCGTGTACGAGAAGGATATTCTTCTCCGGCCTGGTCCCGGCCAGATACACGCAGTCAAGATGCAGCGCGCACCCATTGCGTTCGAGGGGATATTCCTCGCAGGCATATACTGCCATATTCTCCTCCGCGCCTTGCGCGCAGCCCATCCGCGCGCCACACATGACCGCAAGCGCGCACAGCAGCATTTGCGCGAAAAGCTTTGTCTTCATATTTATCACCTTTTTCCACATCAGTATATCATATTCCCGATCATCCGGTAACCGCACGCGCTTTGAATTCATGTCAAAAACAGGGCAGCCCCGTGAACTTTTCCCCCTCCCGGAACCGGCCACGGCCCGCATCCGTCCAAGGGGCTGGAAAACAATACAGGAGACGACCGACATGAAGGCATTGATTTTACTCTTGGTCCCCCTTCCCGCCGTCGGCGGCTATTGGCTCATGGGGCGGATTGACCGCTTCATAAGCCGAATCCATCGGTCATAACCGCTGTGACGGTTGTGTGACAGAGACCATGCTACAATGGCCACGTCGACAGGGAGACAGCGACGACAGAAACGTCGACAATCATAAAAAAAACGACGAATGACAGGAGGCAATGAACATGGATAACAACGAGATCAAAAATGCGGTTGAGCTTAACGAGGAAAACCTGGAAGAGATCGCGGGCGGCAAGAGCGGCTCGGGTCGGCGCGTAAAGGCCGTCAGCGGCGACACCTACGTGCGCAAGCATCCCGACAAGGACTCCGAGGAATACGGCGTACTGTACCAGGGCGAATCTGCGCGCTACCTTGAGGAGAAGCGCTGGGATGACCGCGACGTGGTGTGGTACAAGGTCAGCTTCCACGGCCACAAGGGCTGGGTTTCTTCCCGCTACACCAAGATCGTCGGCTGATACGGTTACAGTATTGGCCCAGGACACCCCGGACGTTCGAAAGCACGTCCGGGGTCGTCTCTTTTGATCGGCCCCTGTCCATCATCCCCGCGAACGCGGGCGTAATACCAATCTCAACCTAAACCTATACAATCCTGCGGCGTCTTTTCCGCCATACCGGCGGGAAGGGCATCGCCAGGCGTGCCGCCGTATTGTGCGGTATTTTCTTAATTTCCCTGAGGCGCCATAAAAAATCCCATGCCGTCATCGTCATCACGGTCATGGGATTTTCTCTTGCGGCTGTACACCTTTTTGCTATCGATCTTCTTCGTCACCGGCGAAAGGGTCCAGGTGGCGCGCCGCTCACCGTCGAGCTGCTTCCGGGCCTTCCTGCTCAGCTTCTCCCGGGGGATAAACTTCTTCATGCTCATTCCTCCTCTTCCGGATGCCACTTCCTGTAGTCAAGCCATGCGTTGTAGCGGGCCTGCGCCTCCTGGCTCTCCTTCTTCTGCCGCCAGGTCTCGATCTCGGCGCAGATGGCGAGCATCTCGTCCACCAGCATCTCCTCGGTGCGGGGATGTGCCAGGCGGATGTAGGCGGCCATGCGGTCGATGGCCTTGGGGCTCTTCAGCTGCCTGGCCATCAGCTCCGCCAGCTCGGCGGAAAACCCCGCCTCCGCCACAGCCGCAACCAGCCGGTCCCGCGCCTGCGCCCAAAGATACTGGTTCGGTGTCATAGCTGCGGCCTCCGTTTGAGATGCTGGACCATTATAACACATGCGCGGGGAGATTATCAAGTATAAACCGCAGGGAACCGGGCCATGCCTGTCGATGTGGAACTGTTGTGGATTGGTAGAATTGTCAAATAGGCATGAATCCCTTGGTTCCGCTGGGGAACAGGGGAAATTGACATTGGAAAATGTCTCGTCTTCTGTTGATCTTTTCTGAGCAAAAGGCTATAATATTTATACAGACAGGAGGTGTGCTTATGATGTATAGCTACATGACCCTCCCCGATGATACGGGTATCGCTCATTCCGAGATGAAACCGGATGGCTCGGTGAAGGTGTATTTGGAAAAACCTGTGGAGGGTGGCTTTCATAGCGCTACCTGCTATCTGCCAACCTATCGTTGGGAAAACATATCGGGGTTTTCCGAGGACGAGATTCGGAAGTTTGATAAAATATTGCATGACAATGCGCATTTGATATTGGAATTCTCCCAGGAAGGCGGCTTCGAGAATGCCTCAGGTTATTAAAGTCGGCGCGTAACTCTTCAATCGCATACAAATTCTGATTTGGCGAGCTGTGCTCAGGCAATAGGCAATAGGAATATCGGCTAACGCATCCAAAAGCCTTCCCCTGAACCGGCAGCTTCGCTGCCTGGGGAAGTCTCCTAATACCATTTCGCCCTCGCTTTTATAACGAAGCGAGGGCTGTTTTTATCGTGAAAGCGTTTTATTTTTCCAGCAGCGTGTCGATCACCTGGGCCACGCACGCCCGCTCCTTCGGGGTCAGGGCGCGGTACTTGTCGATGATCCCGCCCTCGTCGGCATTCAGGTGGTAGGCGGAGGTGGGGTCAGAATGATTACGTATATCCGTGTATCCGACGATATAATCAATGGAGGTTTGAAAGTAATCTGCCAGCTTGCATAATGTCAGAATATCTGGTTCGGTATCGTGGTTTTCATATTGATTGATGGATTGTTGGCTCATGCCGATTGCGTCAGCCAGTTTTTGTTGACTGATGCCGCTTTCTTTTCTCAGCAATTTCAAATTCAGCAGCATGAATCCCACCCCCCATCACATATATATTAACAACAATCAAATGTGAAGCAAAACAATGGTTGTCATTGACAACAAATAATAATTGTTATAAAATTGATTCAACAATATTATTTTGTTAAGGAGGGTGTTCTATGCGTTATTTGAAGTGGATTTCAGTGTTGACAATCCTTGCCATGCTGTTCGCCATGCTCCCGGCGACGGTGGCCGAGGACGGGATTGTCGTCGATCTGGAAGAATCTGTTGACATGGAAATGGAATTGGAAGGAGAGCTCCTTAAAGGCTTCGACGTCTCCGACGACCTGGCGCTGTCTTTGTATGACGCCAACCTTGAATTGGACGGCCTGGAGGAATCATTTACAACCTCCGAAGCCGAGAAACACACCGAAGCCGCTTTGACAGCCAATGTTAGTGGGGATTTTGAGATTGACGAGGAAGGTACGCTGACAAGATATCGCGGCTTTGATAAAAATGTTGTCATTCCCGATGGGGTGAAGGCGATTGGCGAAGAGGCATTTGAAAACGATACCCTTATAGAAAGCGTCAGCATTCCAAATAGCGTAACGTATATTGGTTGTGAAGCCTTTTCAGATTGCACAGGACTGAAAAACATTACGATTCCTGATAGCGTGATTGAAACTGATTCTGGAGTATTTTACGGTTGTACCAGTTTAACCAGCATACAACTGTCAAATATGCTGACGACACTGGCCAGTAGTTTTTTCTCGCATTGCGACAGCCTTGAGACAATAACATTGCCAAATAGTCTGAAAAGTATTGGCTCTTACGCATTTTCGTCGTGCATAAAATTAAAAAACATTTCTATACCGACGAGCGTTGCGGAGATTCACAAAGGTGCTTTTGAAAATTGTGACAGCCTTGAAATTGTTACGCTTCCCGGTGGAATAGTAGACATCGGAGACATTGCATTTGCCAATTGCGACAGATTGCAGAGCATTACTATTCCCGCCAGCGTTACGTCTATCGACCGGTCGGCGTTTAATGACAGCACTAACGTTACTATCCGCGGCACAGCAGGGACTTATGCTGAACGCTTCGCCAACGGCGTAGGCATCCCCTTCAATGCGCCGGTAGTCACTTTTGATGAAAATACACTCACGGATTGGGATGATTCACCATATATAATTCAGTACATCAACCAAACCCGCACGCTCAATGCCGTACAAAAGCCCGCCGACCTTGCACGGGAATTGACCTGGTCCTCTTCCGACGCAAACGTCGTGGCGGTTGATCAAAACGGCACAATCCAGGGTATTGTCCAGGGCACCGCCACTATCACAGCAGCTACCGCCGACGGCAAGGGCAAGGCGGCGCAGCTCAAGGTGCTTGTACCGGAACCGACAGAGATAAGTGTATCTGCTTACGATAACGAGATCATCCTCGGCCAAACCATGGATATTGAAGCATACACAGACATACCCTACCAATATGATACAAAAGTCGAGATGCCCGTCACATGGTCGTCCTCCAACAGTTCTATCATTTCGATTGAAACAGCCAGTGGAACCAGCGTCACGTTGAAGGGGAACAAGCCGATCTTCCTGGTCTTCACTTCCGTACTGCCAGATCCCTTTTCATAGGTATCGGCGTAAACGAGGATTTCATCCTTGCTGTCATTGAGTCTGGCATAGTTCTGTTCACTGTCGTAGTAATAATAGCCAAGTTCATCTTTGCCAGACGTCTTGTTGTATCGGTCAGTTCCTGTCCGTAGATGGAGACATTAAGGCGGTTCCCCTTGTGTTCATCAACGAACTTCATGGACTGGACAAACATACCGCCAGAGCCGCAG
>ONJE01000145.1 GCA_900318045.1 uncultured Eubacteriales bacterium | reverse complement strand
GCCTGCTGGCCCTGGTCGCCGGACGGCTTCTCCGGGGGCTGCTGGCCCCTGTCACCCTGCTGCGGTCCTTGTTGCATCTGTCCCTGCTGCGGGCCGCCCATGGGGCCGCCCTGCCCTTCGGCGATGGCGGCGATGGCCGTCATCAGCATGGCGATGGTCAAAATCATTGCAAAAATCTTTTTCATGGGTATTGCCTCCGTATAATTGATGGTATTCGGGCCGTTTCAGTTTCAACGGTTCATGGCCTGCGTCGGTGGGGGAGTGTGCACGGTTCCCCGTCCGACATGGACATGATAGCCGGCATTCCTGAAATGAACCTTGAAGGATTCGACCTGGGACAGTTTTTCCCTGTTTGTTGAAAAACGAAAAACGGGAAGGATATTCTCTGAAATTTTATAGACAATCCCGGTCGGATTATGTATAATATAGTTGAGACTACTATCGGGATGAGGTAATGAAATGCCGGATAATGCCTTGCAGCACAGCGGGATCAACGGATCAAAGCGCCGCATACTGATCGTGGCGGGCGATCCGTCACGCCAGCGTTTCCTCAGCGACGCGCTCCAGGCGCAGTATGACGTCATCTATGCGCAGACGGGCACGGAGGCGCTGGAGATGGTGTACGAGAGCAAGGACCTGCTCGCCCTCGTGCTGCTGGACTTTGCGCTGCCTGACGCCCAGGGCAAAGCCATACTCAAGCAGGTGACCGAGGACCCGCTGCTCAAGAGCGTCTCCGTCATCGTCATGAGCCGGGACCGGCAGGACGAGGTCTACGCCCTCAACAACGGGGCCATGGATTTTATACTCAAGCCCTGCGATTTGAACGGGGTGGTGCTGGCGCGGGTACGCCACGTCATAGAGCTCTCGGAAAACCGCAACATCATCCGCTCCACCGAGCGGGACCAGCTCACCGGCCTGTACAACAAGGATTTCTTCTTCAATTACGCCAACCAGTACGACGTCTATCACCAGGATATGGACATGGACGCCATGGTGGTCAACATCAGCCACTTCCACATGATCAACGAGCGCCACGGCAAGGCCTATGGCGATGATGTGCTGCGCCGGGTGGGCCGCAAGATCCTGGAGAGCGTCTCCGGCGAGGGAGGCATCGTGTGTCGGCGCGACGGCGATACCTTCCTGATCTACTGTCCCCACCGGGGCAACTACGGGGATATTCTCAAGCACGCCACCACCGGTATGGACAGCCGGGTCCGGCTGCGGATGGGCGTGTACCCAAATGTGGACAAGTCGCTGGACATCGAGCGCCGGTTTGACCGGGCCAAGCTGGCCTCGGATACGGTGCGCGACAGCTTTACCAAGACGGTGGCGCTGTACGACGAGCAGATGCACCGCACCGAGGTCTTCACCGAGCAGCTGCTGGAGGACTTTCCCGCGGCCATCGCTGAGAAGCAGTTCACGGTCTACTACCAGCCGAAGTTCGCCATACAGAGCACCATGCCGGTGCTCAACAGCGCCGAGGCCCTGGTGCGCTGGAATCACCCCCGCTTCGGCATGATCAGCCCGGCCAGCTTCATACCGCTGTTCGAGAGCAACGGCCTGATCCGCCAGCTGGACAGCTTCGTCTGGCGCGAGGTTGCCGCTCAGATGCGGGACTGGAAGGATCGCCTGGGCATCTGCGTGCCGGTGTCGGTGAACGTGTCCCGGGTGGATATATTCGACTACGACCTGGTGGACCACATGAAGGGGCTGATCCGGGAATTCGACCTGAGCCCAGACGAGTTCCTGCTGGAGATCACCGAATCCGCCTATACCCAGGATTCCGCCCAGATCATCAGCACTGTCAACGCCCTGCGGGAGGCGGGATTCCACATTGAAATCGACGACTTCGGCAGCGGCTATTCGTCGCTGAACATGATCTCCACCCTGCCGATGGACGCCCTGAAGCTGGACATGGAGTTCATGCACAACGCCTTCAAGGAGCGCAAGAACACCAAGATGCTGGACGCGGTGATCGACATCGCCTATTCCCTCGAAGTGCCCACCATCGCCGAGGGCGTGGAGACCGCCGAGCAGATGTTCGCGCTGAAGGCCATGGGCTGCGATATCGTTCAGGGCTTCTATTTCTCCAAACCCTTGCCCGCCGAGGAATTTGAGCGCTTCCTGCTGGAGAAGAAGAACGGTCGGAGCTATATGCCCGATAATGACAAGGAGAGCAAGGTGCGGGCCGCCGAGCAGTTCGCCTATGAGGCGCTGCACGACCCGCTGACCGGACTGTACAACCACAGCGCCTACAAGATGCTGCTGAAGGACGCCGACCAGCGCAACATCGCGCTGATCCTGGCCGATGTGGATGACTACGAAGCGATACGGGCCACCAAGGGCGAGGAGACGGTGGACCGCATGGCCGAGTTGGTGGCGGATGTGCTGCGCCACAATTTCCGCTCGGTGGACTTCATCTGCCGCATCTCGGCCGATGAATACGCGGTGATCATGACCCGCGTCAACAACGACATGAAGCCGCTGATCCGGGAGAAGATGGAGCGCATCAACGCCATGCTGCGCGAGCGGCAGGGCGATCTGCCTCCCATTAATCTCAGCGTGGGCGTCGCCTTCGCCGACCGGGAGAATCCCCAGGGCGACATCTTCCACGACGCCGACCAGATGCTCCAGCAGATGAAGAGCGTAAAAACCAGCGGCTGCGCGATATTTTAGTCAATGAAGGATAACGCTATGAACCGTCAAACTTCCGGGCAGAGGGACAGCGGCTACACCGCCGGGGTGAGACGCCCCAGCCCGCAGCGGGCCATTTCCCTGCGGGGCCTGGTGGGCCTGGTGCTGACGCTGCTGCTGCCGCCGGTGGGGCTCTACTATCTGTGGCGGCAGGGTGTGTTCCGCACCCGGGGCAGGGTGTTGCTGACCGGCCTTGCGACACTGGAGATGATGGGGCTGGTGGTGCTGATGACCCCGCACCAGGAGCTGACGCCCCGCATGCCCGTGCCCGCCCCGCCCGCGCGGGTGACCGCTGCGCCCACCGAAGAGGTGCTGACCGCGCTGTACAATTCCGAGGAGCTGGTGTACCAGAACCAGCTGGAGCAGGTCAAGGCTGCCGGTGGCACCGAGCGCGACCTGATGACCGAGGAGGAGAAGCTGGAGCTGGCCAACGACGAGACCGAGGCCATCTACGATACCATCGTATACAGCGTCTACGGCAGCGAGGCCGTCTACTACCACGCCACAAAGGTCTGCCGCACCCAGACCAACGGTCGCGAGCTCACCGTGCGCGACGCCCTGCGGGAAGGCCTGGAGCCCTGTCCGAACTGCAATCCGCCCACGGTGGACGCCTGATTGTATCGCTATGATCGGGCAACCGTCTCACAGGACGGTCGGCCGTGTCGGCGGATCCCGGGAGCAGCCGCCAATCATGTGACAAAGGCTGGAAAATATCGCATTAAAGTCATATTTATCACCTTGATTTACGGCATAAACCATCCTATCATATACGATAGGATGGTTGTATTATTGCTATCGTAAAAAAGGAATTCCATCGCCACAAGAGGAGGCCATGCCATGTTCTGCTCCAGATGCGGCAAAACCCTGATGCCGGAAGATAAACAATGCCCCCACTGCGGTACACCCGTGGGGGAGAGCCGCTTTGAGGGGACGCCCTATACCTCTGCGCAGCCCCATATACTGCCTGATACGCCTGCGGGACAGGCGTCTGCGGCCTATACACGTACCACCTACACCACTATGACCGATGAACAGCGGCAGGAGGGGGCGGTGGACAGCCGCACCACCTATCGCCCGGTCTACGACGAGGCCTCGGCGCCCGAGGAGATCCGCAGGGACATGCGGGCCGTCATCGACGGCAATGACGCGGCGGATGAGGCGCCACTGCCCCCGGTGGAGGAGCTGCCCGAGGACGTGAAGACCACCATGAACGCCGTCGACGAAGAGCTGAAGATGGAGAGCATGGACACCTCTGAGCTGCGCACCCGGCCCATTGAGTCTACCGGACGCGCAGGCATCAGCAGCGAGGTGGAGGATTACATCCAGAAGCTGGAGGCCAATCAGAGCCGCAAGGCCGCACGCAAGCGCCGCGCCATCGACGATCGGGAGGACAACTACGCCACCCCCCACGAAGAGGTGGTATACGACGACACCCAGGTTACCCAGGACAGCGAGCAGAGTGAGGTCTTCAACGACATCGACGAGGATGAGTTTGACGAGATACGCTATGGCCGCACCATCGGCGTGAAGGATATCCTGCGCATTGCCGGGATCATGGTTCTGGCCGCGGCCCTGATCGTGGGCGGCGTGATGTGGTTCCGCCACATCCGCGGCGGCAACAACAGCTCGAAGATCGAGGGCGTCACCCAGACGCTGTACGCCAGCGGCCTGGAGAAGATCAAGGCCAACCGGCAGGATACCTACATCAACGAGCTGTTGAACGTGTACCGCAGCGACGGCGTGCTGGCCTTCACGCAGCGGGTGACGGGCGACGCCTCCGCCTTTGACGGCCTGATGCCCGAGACCCCCGCGGTGAACGACGAACTGTTTGTCTCCGCGCTGAAGAACATCCAGAGCAACATCGGCAACGCCATACTGATGGACGCCACCGAGTCCGACAATACCGCCGGCGATTCCGGCCAGGATTCCACGTCCCGCTGGGCCATCGTGGACCAGTCCATCGCCCAGGTGGAAGCCGCCACCACGGCCCAGGAACTGACCGCCGTGGTCAACGGCGAGCGCGTGACCGTCGCGGCGTCGCCCACGCCCGAGCCCACGCCCGAGCCGGAGGTGACCTATGCCACGCTGTCCAAGGGCGACAAGAGCGACGCGGTGCTCGAGCTGCAAAACCGGCTGTTTGAGTTGGGCTTCCTGCTGGATGACCGCGATGGCGCCTTCGGCAGCAAGACCCAGACCGCTGTGAAGCTGTTCCAGCAGGCCGCCGGGCTGGAGGCCACGGGCATCGCCGACAACGAAACCCAGCAGAGGCTGTACGCCGAGGACGCCCCGCGCACCGAGTACGCCCAGGCGACGCCCACGCCCGCCGCGCCCGCTGAGGGCGACGCGGCGGCCGAGGATGCGGCTGTGGCCCCGCCGACCGACGGCTATACCACCCTGCAAAAGGGCGACAAGAGCGATGCCGTCCGGGCGCTGAAGAACCGGCTGTTCGAGCTGGGCTTCATGGCCGAGAAATCCACCGGCGCGTCCTACGGCAGCAAGACCAAGGCGGCGGTCGAGGCCTTCCAGAAGGCCGCGGGCCTGGATGTCACCGGCGTCGCCGACGAGGCCACCCAGGAGCTGCTCTATTCGGATTCCGCGCCTCACGCCTGACAAATTACCGATCCCATGATTTCGATTGGGCGGCTGTTCGCAACCGCCCAGTTGTCGTGTAAAAAAGGAGTGCTGGGTATGCAGACCCCCATCGTCGCCCTGATCTACGACTTTGACAAGACCTTGTCGCCGCGGGACATGGAGGAATACTCCTTCCTGCCCGGCATTCGGGTGGAGCCGGACGCTTTCTGGGGCAAGTGCGCTGACTTCGCCCGGGAGCACGACATGGACAGCATACTGACCTACATGTACCTGATGAAGAAGATGGCCAGCGGTGAGATGGAGCTGACGAAGGAAAAGCTGATCGCCCTGGGCCGGGACGTGGAATTCTTTCCCGGGGTTACGGGCTGGTTCGATCGCATTAACGCCATGGGACGGGAGTGCGGCGTGGATGTGGAGCACTATATCATCTCGTCCGGCCTGACAGAGATCATCCGCGGCTCGGCCATCGGTAGTCATTTCAAGGCCATATTCGCCGCCTCCTTTTGCTATGACGAAGCGGGCGTGGCGGTGTGGCCCTCCACCGCGGTAAACTACACCAGCAAGACCCAGTACCTGTTCCGCATCAACAAGGGCATACTGGATGTCACCAACGACCGGGATTTGAATGCCTTTACCCCGGAATATATGCGCAGGGTGCCCTTCTCCAACATGATCTACGTGGGCGACGGCCTGACCGACGTGCCCTGTATGAAGATGACCAAGCAGAAGGGCGGCTATTCCATCGCCGTGCATGCGCCGGGAGCCACCGAGGCGGCCGACGATATGCTTCTGCAGGGCCGCGTGGACTTCTCGGTGGAGGCCGACTACACCCCGGACAGCGAGATCGAGCAGGTGGTGACCATGCTGATGCGCCGCATCCGGGCTTCCCACGAGCTGACCCTGCGCCACGCCGAGCAGGTGCAGCGGGCCCACCGCCGCCGGGGCAAGCATGTGCCCCTGGACATCCCCATGCGCGGCGGGCTTGAGGACGGGAAGGACAGGGAGTAACAAAAATTCTGATATATCGAGGCGTTAGCGGAATCGCCAAGGGTAGATCAAAGGGAACAGTCAACAGGGAACAGGGAACAGGAATGGCGGCTGGCGCGATCC
>ONJE01000075.1 GCA_900318045.1 uncultured Eubacteriales bacterium | reverse complement strand
CCGGGCGCTCGAACCCACTAAGCCTGCGGAAAATCGCCTTGAAATGCAGGCAAATCCACTCGAAATTGCATCTTCCTGCATTTAGAAACACACTCTAAACCTTTAAGATAATTACCTAAATAATTAAGTTACAGTATTGACAAGGGATGAAGTATGTTATATAATAGCAATGTCCAAGCGTGACAGTGCGCAAAAGTCGAGATTATTTTTGAGGAGGTTGTACATAATGAAGAAGTTTCTGGCTCTGATGCTGACGGTACTCATGCTGCTGTCCGTGTGCAGCGCAATGGCGGTTGCCGAGAGCACGCTGCCCACATTCGACCAGATCGTATTGGGCGAGAACACCGACCTGACCGCGAAGATTCATTTCGTCTACCACCGCACCGATATCCCCGACAAGCTGGACGGCTATGTCAAGGAGTTCCAGAAGATCTATCCCAACGTTGAGATCGAGTACGAGCTGATCACCGATTACGCCGAAAATTCCCTGCTGCGCGTCGGCAATACCGACTGGACCATCATGGGCATCCCCACCGTCGAGAAGGACGAGCTGCCCAACTATTTCGTGCCGCTGGGCGATTTGGCCACGCTGGAAAACGAGTACAACTTCATGAGCAGCTGGTCCGTGAATGGGGTCTGCTACGGCATTCCCTCGACCGCGGCTGCCCAGGGCGTGCTGTACAACAAGGCTGTGTTCGAGGCTGCCGGCATCACCGAACTGCCCAAGACCCCCGATGAGTTCATCGCGGCCCTGAAGGCAGTGAAGGAGAAGACCGATGCCATCCCGCTGTATACCAACTACGCCGCGGGCTGGACCATGGGCGCCTGGGACGCTTACATTGGCGTTGCGGCCACGGGCAAGGCTTCCTACATGAACCAGGATCTGCTGCATGCCGAGAATCCCTTTGCGGACCGCGGCGATGGCACCGGCCCCTATGCCGTGTACAAGATCCTCTACGATGCGGTCGCGGGCGGCCTGATCGAAGAGGACTACACCACCACCGACTGGGAAGGCTGCAAGGGCATGATGAACCGTGGCGAGATCGCCACCATGGTGCTGGGCAGCTGGGCCTACACCCAGATGCAGCAGGCCGGCGACAAGCCCGAGGACATCGGCTACATGGCGTTCCCGATTACCGTGGACGGCAAGCAGTTTGCGCCCGCCGGCGGCGACTACAATTTCGCCATCAACGTCCAGGCTTCCGATGACGAGAAGCTGGCCTCCATGTACTACCTGAAGTGGCTGACCCACGAGAGCGGCTTCTCCTACAGCGAGGGCGGCCTGCCGATCAACAAGGACGGCGAATATCCGGATCTGTACGCGGCCTTCGAGGGCATCGACATGGTGGCGGACGATCCCGCGCTGGAAGGCGAGGAGACGCTGCTGAACGAGCTGAACAGTGAATCCGAGCTGGCCCTGAATGCCGGCGGCAACACCAAGGTTCAGGCCATCGTCGAGCACGCCTTCAACGGCGACGAGTCCTTCGACGACATCATGAATGAGTGGAATGAAGCCTGGTCCGAGGCGCAGCAGTCCCTGGGCGTCGAGATCAAGTAATCCATCGTCCGACATCGGGTCAATCTGAGGATGGGGCGAAGTCAAGAGCGAGTCTCATGGCTTCGCCCCTTTCTGTTAGATACAGGAGGTGTTCCGCTTGTCCGCACCCAAATCGTTGAGTTATGCGCCCGGAGGCAGGCAGGTCAACTGGCAGAAGGTGGCGGTTATACTTGCCTTTGGCGTGGTACCGGTGTTTTTGCTGATGCTGTTTACCTATATCCCGTTTGCGAAGATGATCCAGTTCAGCTTCTACAACATGAGCTATACCAAGAACAAGGGCTTCGTCGGCTGGGATAACTACGTGAAGGTGTTCAGCAAGTCCGAATACGTGGACGCGATGCTGCTCAGCCTCTACTACATGGCCGGCGCGGTGATCCAGCTGTCCCTGGCGCTGTTCTTCGCGTCGGTGCTGAGCCTGGAAAGGATTCGCGGCGCGGGCTTCTTCAAGTCCGCCATGTTCTTTCCGTTCCTGGTCAACGGCATCGCCATCGGTTATATCTTCAAATACTTCTATACGCGGGGCTTCGTGCTGGATTCGGTGCTCCAGGCCGTGGGCATACCATTGGAAAACCTGCCCTACTGGCTGCGGGACCAGAGCGTAAACAACTGGTCGCTGGTGTTCACATCGCTGTGGAAGTACTGCGGCCAGAACATGGTGCTGTTTATCGGCGCCATCGCGTCCATCGACCCGACGCTCTACGAAGCGGCGACCATCGACGGCGCGAACCGTTGGCAACAGTTCTGCTACATCATACTGCCGGGCATCAAGACCGTGTTCATGCTGAACCTGATCCTGTCCATCACCGGATCGCTGTCGGCCTTCGAGCCGGCCTATGTGGTCGGCAGCATGGGCGCAAACGGCACAGCCACGTTCTTCATAAAGATTCACCAGATGGCCCATGTCTCGGGCAAGGTGGGCCAGGCCTGTGCCATGGCAATGGTCCTGATGGTCCTGATCCTGATATTCACCGCCGGGCAGCGCCTGTTCTTCCGCTTTGTGATGAAGGATTCCGACAATACCTTCAACGCGAAGTCGAACAAGGCAAAGGCGCTGTGGTAAGGAGGGAGAGAACGATGATGAACGCGAACACTTCCGTTGCTTCTTCCGATACCGGCGCGCGCGTCAAGCGGGGCGTCATCAAGGCCCTGGAATACCTGGCGCTGATCTTCGGCAGCTTTGTAGCCCTGCTGCCCATCGTGTCGTCCTTCATGACCTCCTTCAAATCGGCGGAGGAATACGCCTCGTCCAACGCCATGACGCCGCCACAGAACTGGCTGAACTTTGAGAACTACCGCCAGGTCTGGGTCGAGGGCGATATGCTGCGGGCGTTCCTCACATCCTTCGGCGTGGTCATCGTGGTCGTCTTTGTTTCCGTGATGATGGGATCAATGCTGGCCTATGTGCTGAACCGCTTTGCCTTCCCGGGCAACAACCTGATCCGCAACCTGTTTATGATCGCCACGCTGATCCCGGGCATCGCCATGCAGGTGACCACCTATCAGATCATGCGGCAGATGGGCCTGCTGAATTCGATATGGGGCTACATGATTCTGATGAGCGGCACGGACGTCATCTCCATCTATATCTTCCTGCAGTTTTTCGAAAACCTGAACGTTGCGCTGGATGAATCCGCCGTGCTTGAGGGCTGTACCTACTTCGGCGTGTTCTTCAGGATCCTGCTGCCGCTGACCAAGCCGGCCATCGTCACGGTGGCGGTACTGAAGGGCGTGGGCGTCTACAACGAATACTACAATGCCAACCTGTACCTCCAGTCCAACAGCTGGCGGACGATCTCCACGGCGCTGTATTCCTTTTCCGGCCCCTTCAAGAGCTCCTACAACATCATCTGCGCCGGCGTGCTGCTGACGCTGATCCCGTCGCTGCTCATTTTCCTGTTCTTCCAGAAGCAGGTCTACGCGGGCCTGGCGAACGGCGCGGTGAAGGGATGATGAACAAGTGGGGCTGTCTGAGACAGCCCCTGCGTTTTGAGGAGGATTAAGATGTCTCAACTGGTATCCGAGGTGAGAGCCGAGCTCACAGACCACATCATTCCCTTTTGGAAGGGGTTGAGGGACGATGTGCGGGGGGGTTATGTCGGCCTGGTGGAGTATGACCTGACCCGCAGGCCGGAGGCTGTAAAAGGCTGCATCCTCAATAGCCGCATACTCTGGTTTTTCTCCGAGGCCTATCTTGCCCTCAGGGACGAGAGCCTGCTGGCGGAAGCCTATCACACCTATGATATGCTCTGTCGCATGACAGATCCGGTGAACGGCGGCGTTTATTGGTCGTTGAATGCGGACGGGACCGTGGCGGATGGAACCAAACACACCTATAACCAGGCCTTTGCCATCTATGCGCTGTCCGCCTATCACAGGGCATCCGGGAGCGCTGAAGCGCTGGAGCGCGCCAGGAAGCTGTTCCACACGGTTGAAAGCCGCTGCCGCGACAAGCACGGCTATCTGGAAGCCTTTACCGCGAACTGGCAACCGGAGAGCAACGAAAAGCTCAGCGAGAACGGCGTCATGGCAAGCCGCACGATGAACACGCTGCTTCATGTGCTGGAAGGCTATACGGGCCTATACAAGAGCTGGCCCGACGATGAAGTGCGAAAATGCCTGTATGACATATTCGACATCCTTGAAAAGCACATCTGGAACCCGGAAAGGCGTCGCCAGGAGGTCTTTTTCGACATGGATTACCACAGCCTGATCGATCTGTACAGCTATGGGCACGACATTGAAACCTCGTGGCTGGCGGACCGTACCCTGGACCTGCTGGATGATCCCTTGCTGACGGCACGCATTCGCCCCATATTGCTGGCGATGGCGGACCAGACCAGCCGGGAAGCGTTGACAGACCATGGCTTTGTGAACGAATGCGAAAAGGGCGTGGTGGATACCAAGCGGGTGTGGTGGATTCAGGCGGAGGCGCTGTTGGGCTACCTGAACGCCTGGGAACACACCGGCGAGGCGCGCTATCGGGAAGCGGTGCTCAACCAGTGGCGTTACATCAGGGACGTGATGATCGACAGACGGCCGGGCTCCGAGTGGTTCGGATATGTGAAGGCGGATGGCACCCCTATCGGGCTTCCCATCGTAGAGCCCTGGAAGTGCCCATATCACAACGGGCGCATGGCTCTGGAGGTCATTCGACGGAACCCGGACATCTGATATCAGCTGTGTTGGAGGCGCCGGCATTCTGCCGACCTGCCATAACCCGATGGGCGCGCAACGCTTCCAGCGCATGGGGCGCTTTGGGCCTGCGGAACAGGTGCGCGCGCTCCGGTGGTCGGGGTCACGCGGATCGATGATACCCGGCTGCAGCCGGAGGCCGGGGTGGCCGTGACCATGAGTATCCAGCCCTGCGATTCCGACGCGGTGCTGGTCCCGCCCGAAGCCATGACCGGGAACATGCCCGCGAATTGCTGATTTGGCGGGCTTGCCCTCCCGGTATGGGATTCCCTGTGCATAAAAATCCCCTGCCGTGAAGCAGGGGATCCACTCTCTACAGCCGCTTGCCGAACTGGCTCCGCATGGCCTCGGCCTTCCGCGCGCGCTCCTGCCGCTGCAAAAGCTGTGCCGCCTCCAGCACATCCCAGTTCCGCGCTTCCAACGCTTCCTTTGCGGCCGCTTTGCTCACACAGATGCTTTCCGATACCAATTCTATCATTCTTTCCCGTGCCATGTGCATGCCCTCCGTTCTGCTTTGTTCCATGAGTTGGACGGAGTAAGTTCGTTTTCGTTACAAGGAAATGTGGAGTGGATCGTATCTTAAGGGCGTCTCTAAAAACGCGTTCGTTTTTAGAGGCGCCCTTTCGCAGGACATGGGCTATGCCTCAACGGCATTGGTGATGTTGTACCTGCACCCTGCAAACAGCCCGACAAGCATCAGCAGCGCGCACGTCCCGAAACTGAAGAGCAGAAGCAGCGCCAGGGCGGTGACGGGCATCTCCAGGAGCTGCTCGCCGTCTTTGAAGATGGTGAAGCGATTCCGGTTTCCATAGGTCAACAGGCGGCGAAGATGATCGCAAAGATTGCTGAACCACTTCTTTTCCTTTGCAGCGGCCTTCTTCTTCGCGGCGGCGCTTTCCCGCGCGTCTTTCCCGAAGGCTGCGGCCTCCTCGGCGGTGGCGCTGGCCTGCACGGCGTTGTCGTTGACTGCACAGTGCTCTGCCGCGTCATTCAGCGCCTGCTTCCTGCAAAATGCCTCCTGCTCCAGCATATGGGTCGCCGTGAGCATATTCCAGTCGGCGGCTTCCAGGGCATTCCTTGCGTCTTCGAGGCTGATGCACATTTTCCTGGCAAGCTGCTCAACCAGGTCAAACCTTATGGTCTGCTCTTTGCTGCTGTTCTCCGAAAGGGTTGCGGTCGCATTCTCCATCATGGTTGTATTCATTTCAGTCATTGTCCCGGTCTCCTTTGCTTTTGATGGGACAATAATACCGCCGGAAAATGAAATGCCAAGAAAAGTGGATTAGGAGAAGATTAGAAAATAGTGGGATTGCTTTCATGATGGATAAAAAAGAGGTGTTTGTCAGGAACTGAGGTGATAACTCCCTCTGACTCCCCCAGTCAGCTTCGCTGACAGCCCCCTCAAGGAGGGGGCCTGAACGGGAGCCTTGAGAAGATCCTGGCCTCAGGGCTTTCCAAAAGCCTCCCTCTTAGAGGGAGGTGGCCCCGTAGGGGCCGGAAGGAGTCCGTCACCCCATATCCTGACTAAGGGCCTGTGCAGAAATTATTCATACATGATGCTTGCCTGAATCCGCCATTGCTGCGTTGTCGTCGGTCAACGTGCCTGGTGGGTAATCGAGATTCTTGCAGGCAGCAAGCGGCTGAAATTCACCCGCTAATGGGCCGCGAGCATTGTGCGGCATTTCCCTAGGGATGGCATTACAGCGGCCGATGCTGCTGCAAAGGTACAGAAAATACCGCACAATACGGGGGCGTCGTTGCCGCCGTATTGTGCGGTATTCAATAGGCACAGGTTGTTTACCGAACCTTCCTTATGCCCGACTCCGTCAATCCAGCACGATGGCCGCGAGGATGACCAGGTTGGTGTCGCCGGTGTTCTCCACGCTGTGGCCGTGGCCGCTGGGGGTGGCCATGGCGTCGCCGGCGCTGATGTCGTAGAACCGGTCGTCATCCTGCACCCGGCCGTTGCCCTCCAGGAAGTAGGACAGCTCCGTCTCGTTCTCGTGCACGTGGTAGCCGATGGACGCGCCGGGAATCAGCGTCAGCACGTTGAACATGCGCATGTTCCCGGGCAGCTGGGAAACCAGCTTGGTCAGCTGCACCTGCTTCTTGCCGCCGCGCATGAATTCCCGCACGCTGTGGTCCTGCTGGCTCTGATAGGTGATCAAGGAACCCACCTCCCGTATCGTCTGTTGATCGGGATTCATCCCGCTTACGGGCCCCTCTAAAAACGCTCATCGCCGCCGGACGGCTGAATCTCAGTCAGCTTCGTCTTGCAAAAGCCTTGACTGCCCGCCAGGCAGCCTGCGCCTTTTGCGAGCCAAATCTGTCTGAAATTCATCTCGTCGGGCGACGCGTTCGTTTTTAGCGGTGCCCTTACACAATCATTATAATATCCTTTGTGCCGGTTTGCAAATTAAATTCTGATGTATCGGGATGGGGGTGGACGGATCTCCCTCCCACGCCTTTTTTAACATGATGGAGTATGTAATTCGCGGTGGATATGGTATAATCAAGAGGGTGAACCCCTCGCCGGCATCCCTCGGAGCCGGACACGGTTTGCCCCGGTTGCTCAATTCTGTAGGGTATCCCAAGCGAACTCGAACGGAGGAATGAAAGATGAAGAAACTCTCTACCCGTGATTTTGTGCTCCTGGCGCTGCTGGTGGCGGTGCTGATCGTGCTGGCCTATGTGAATATCCCCCAGCCGGCCGGCCTGTCCATCACCTTCAACATGATCCCCGTGGCCATAGCCGCCATCGCCATCGGCCCTCTGGGCGGCGCGATCATCGGCGGGGCCTTCGGCCTGATCAGCTTTTTGCAGTGCTTCGGCATCTGCGGCTTTTCCGGCATGGGCGCGGTACTGGTGGGCGTCAACCCCTTCCTGGCCTTTGTGCAGCGCTTCTTCCCGCGGCTGATCGACGGCCTGCTGCTGGGCTACATCTACCGGTTTCTCAGGCCCAGAACCAATGTCTATGTGGCCTGCGCCGTCACGGGCTTTTTCGCGGCGTTTTTGAACACGCTGCTGTTCATGACCTCGCTGGTCTGGCTGTTCGGCAAGACCGAGTATATGCAGAACTCGATGGCGGGCCGGGGCATGCTGGCCTACATCGTGGCCGCCGTGGGCGTCAACGGCCTGGTGGAGATGCTGGTCTCCACGGTGCTGACCGGCGCGGTGGGCTCAGCTTTGGAAAAGGCGGGGTTCTTCAGGCGGAAATAGTATGAAAAGGGCTGTCTCAAACGTGCCTTGTATATTCGAGAATGCGCCGTTTTGAGACAGCCCATGTCTTTACTTTAGCGGATAGGAGTGAAACCATGATACTGACGCTGGACATCGGCAACACCAATATGAAGACGGCCCTGTTCGACGGCATGGAGATGAAGGAGTACTGGCGGCTGTCCACCAACCGAAACCGCACCTCCGACGAATACGGCATGGCGATGATGAACCTGCTGAACCACTACGGCATCGACCGGGGGCAGGTGGAGGGCATCATGATGTCGTCGGTGGTGCCCCAGATCAACTTCACCATCGAGCACATGTGCCGCAACTACTTTGGCATGGAGCCCATGAAGATCGAGCCCGGCGTCAAGACGGGCATCAACATCAAGTACGAAAACCCCCGGGAGCTGGGCAGCGACCGCATCGCCAACGCCGTGGCGGCCTTCGAGCTGTACGGCGGGCCCTGCATCACCATCGACTTCGGCACCGCCACCTCCTTCGGCGCGATATCGGCGAAGGGTGAGTTCCTGGGCGGCGCCATCTGCCCCGGCCTGAAGCTGGCCGCCGACGCCCTGACCGAGCGCACCGCCAAGCTGCCCCGGTTCGAGTTGGTGAAGCCGGAAAACGTCATCGGACGCAACACCGTGGCCAACATGCAGGCGGGCATCGTCTATGGCTACATTGGCCAGATCAAGTACCTTGTGAACCGCATGAAAAAAGAGATGGGCGTGGACGGCATCAAGGTGATCGCTACCGGTGGCCTGGCCGTGCTGGTGGCGGGGGAGAGCAGCGTGATCGACGTGATGGACGGATTGCTTACGCTGAAGGGCCTGCGGATCATCTATGAGAAGAACGCCGGAAAGGCCTGAATCGCATCCCCGTACATTTTTTCACGCGATGTAACTGGGCAGTTGCAGGCAAAATCTGATTTGTCGCGGGCTTACGCCCGCTTGAAGGGGGACAGGTCCCCCTTCAATACATCCCCCTCAGATTTGCCTGAAATCGCAGGCGATTTCCGG
>ONJE01000371.1 GCA_900318045.1 uncultured Eubacteriales bacterium | reverse complement strand
GCCGGCATGGAGGTCGCGCTGTTCGAGGGCATCGAGAGCGATCCTTCCGTGGATACCGTCATGAAGGGCGCGAAGGTCATGCAGGACTTCGGCCCCGACTGGATTGTGGCCATCGGCGGCGGCAGCCCCATCGACGCGGCCAAGGCCATGTGGATCAAGTATGAGTACCCGGAGTGCACTTTCGAGGACATGTGCAAGGTGTTCGGCATCCCCGAGCTGCGGCGCAAGGCCCACTTCTGCGCGGTGTCATCCACCAGCGGCACGGCCACCGAGGTGACCGCGTTCTCCATCATCACCGACTACAACAAGGGCATCAAGTATCCCATCGCTGACTTTGAGATCACCCCCGACGTGGCCATCGTCGATCCCGAGCTGGCCGAGACCATGCCCAAGAAGCTGGTGGCCCACACCGGCATGGACGCCATGACCCACGCCATCGAGGCCTATGTGTCCACCGCCAACAGCGATTACACCGATCCGCTGGCCATCCACGCCATCGAGATGATCATGAAGGACCTGGTGCCCTCCTACAACGGCGACATGATCGCCCGTCACAAGATGCACGACGCCCAGTGCCTGGCCGGCATGGCGTTCTCCAATGCGTTGCTGGGCATCGTCCACTCCATGGCCCACAAGACCGGCGCGGTGTTCGCCGACTACGGCGCGCACATCATCCACGGCGCGGCCAACGCCATGTACCTGCCGAAAGTGATTGCCTTCAACGCCAAGGACGCGACCGCGAAGAAGCGCTATGGCGTGATCGTGGACTACATGGGCATCGCCGACAAGGGTGATTCCGACGACGTGAAGGTCGAAAAGCTGATCGCCTTCCTGCGCGGCATGAACGACCAGCTGAACATCCCCCATTGCATCCAGCACTACGGCGCGGACAGCTATCCCTGCGAGCAGGGCTTCGTGCCGGAGAACGTGTTCCTTGAGAGGCTGCCGGAGATCGCGAAGAACGCCATCGCCGACGCCTGCACCGGCTCCAACCCCCGCCAGCCCAGCCAGGAGGAGATGGAGAAGCTGCTCAAGTGCTGCTACTACGACACCGAGGTGGACTTCTAAGCAGAATAAGGTTATACTGTTGGCAGGACCGCGGTTGCGCGGTCCTGCCTGTTTTTTGAATCGCTGTAGCACTTCATATGGAAATGAATGTCAAAAACCATGAGGAAGATTATTCAATACAAGACTATTAAATGATTGTAAATATATCCCCGGGGTGGGCTTCCGCATTAATCTATGGCAGATTATAATGACATCGGCATTGGATCAAGCATGCCCGGGCGGGCTTCTCTTATCGGCACTTGAGAACCACCCGCCCGAAGTATCCAACGAAAATCATTATACGACAGGGGGATGTATTATGGCATGTTTTCTGGTTCCCGCGACGGAAGCGGTGGTAACGACGGTAGTCAGGAAGGTCATGGAGAAGTCGCAGGATCATGGCGAGACAGTCAAGATCAGGCTGGACAACGGCAAGATGGAGGTAGCCGAGAAGCTGCCCTTCGCCCGGAAGCTGAAGTGGCTGACCAACCTGCTGTGGGGCGGCTCCGCGTTGCTGGCCTTTGAGCACCTGTGGCACGGCGAGGTCGTACCGTGGTTCCCCTTTCTGACCGCAATGAGCGATCCCGCGGACAAGGCGGAGATGCTGCACGAGATGTCCACCGTGGGCGTGACCATGGCGGTGCTGATCACCCTGGTCTGGCTGGGCATGCTGGCCGCTTCCTCGGTCATCGAGAAGCGGGCGCTTAATCCCCAGCCCGTCAAGGGTTAAGGAGGGCTGCCGTTATGACGTTGCTCATCTGTGTGTTTGCGGCCATCATCGTAACGGTGAAGTGGTATAAGGACGCGCCCGAAGGCAGCATGAAGCTGGGCATCCTGTGCTGGATGTACTGGGGCGCTTCGATCATGTGGCTGGTGGACGCGATTTTCGAGTATGCCGAGCTGAAGGCGGAATACTTCACGCCTGCGCCGGCGGACATGCTTAACGACGCCTTCCTGGGCCTGGCCGTGGTGGCGCTGGGCCTGATCATCTGGCTGGTGCGGCTGCTGATCAAGGATCCCAGGGGCGTGGTGAAGGCCGCGCTGATCCGCAAAAAGGCATAGGAAAAGACGTGATAAGCGGCTGCATCGGGTCATGATGCAGCCGTTTTTATTGGATGGGTGATATAAAGTGAACGCGGAATTGGAAAGAGCCTGCGCGGAGTGGGCCGAGGAAGGTCAACACGGTACCATCGAGGAGCGCATGGCGCGCAGCAGGCGCTGGCTGGCCTATTATGACATGATGGCGAAGCTTCAGGGCGATTCCTGGAACGAGGAAGGTACGCCGACAAAGATCGCCGAATACCTGAAGCAGAAGGGCTGCATCTCAGAGCAGATGTCGGTGCTGGACATCGGTGCGGGGTGCGGCAGCTACACGCTGCCCCTGGCCCGGCGCAGCGCCTGGGTGCGGGCGCTGGACATGTCGGCCCAATCCCTGCTTGTGATCCGCCGCAGGGCCCAGAAGGCCGGTATCGGCAACATTCTCTGCGAACAAGAGGCGTGGGAACGCTTTAACGGCGAACAAAGCTATGGCTTTGTGTTCAGCGCCATGTGTCCGGCGATTTGCAATTACGATGAGCTGCGGAGCATGGAGAAGCTGTCGCGGGGCTACTGCGGTTTGGTGACCGTTGCGCGGGGCTCCTATGACCTGCACCGGCGAGAGCTGATGCGGCG
>ONJE01000069.1 GCA_900318045.1 uncultured Eubacteriales bacterium | reverse complement strand
GCGGGGCTGTCCATGTCCACGTTCATGCCCATCAGGTAATCGAAGTTGCCCAGCTCCGGGTCCACGTCCCTGTGCCAGCGCTTGCCGAGGAAGCGGTAGACGTGGCCATCCGTGTGGGTCTTTTCGTCCCAGTCGGTGCCGGTGAAGTGGGTGTGGTTCCATTTGAAGTCGCTGTACTTGCCGTTCCTGCCTGCGAAGTTGAACTTCGACCAGACCCGGATCACCTTCTCATCCTCGATCTGTTCGTTGCGGTTTTCCGGGTCGTCGCTGACGGCCACCACGTCCTCGGTCTCGTCGCCGCCCATGCGATGGTTCAGCACGATATCGGCGAAGACCCTGATGCCCGCCTTGTGGAAGGCGCTGACAGCGTCCAGATATTCCTGCTTGGTGCCATACTTGGTGCGCACGGTGCCCTTCTGGTCGAATTCGCCCAGGTCGTACATGTCGTAGACGGCGTAGCCCACATCCGCCTGGCAGGTGGCCTTGTAGGCCGGAGGCAGCCAAACCTGGGTGATGCCAAGGCTGTGCAGGTTTTCTGCCTTTGCGGCGCAGCGCCGCCACCAAAGCCCGTCGTTGGGCAGGTACCATTCAAAGTACTGCATCATCGTCTCATTTGTAATCATTTTGATATCCATATCCCTTGCACGCTGGCTGTGCGCGGCGCACAAAGGCCTTTCTTGTCATTTTTCAAGGTTTTTCCCGAATTGTGGCTATTATACTCGCTCTTTGTTGTGTTTCAAGGACAATTGCCGGTAGAAAACGAAGAATGAATTGCAAAAAGGGAAAAAGTGAATAAAAAGCACGCCCCGGATGCTATAAAGATGCAATGTGTTTTCCGTGCCGCTTCCCTTGCCAAAGTATAACATCAATCGGGTTTACTTCTCCCATTCAGGATGCTATCATAGTGAAAAACGCGCGATGGGACGCAAGCACAAGGGATGGGATGAGCATGGAAGTACAGAGGATGGGCAACCGGCGGCTGCTGGGCAACGCGCTGCTGTTGCTGACGGCGCTGATCTGGGGAATGGCCTTCGTGGCCCAGCGGCAGGGCATGGACAGCATTGAACCCATCACCTTTTGCGCCGCCCGGATGGTGCTTTCGGGTGTGGCTGTGAGCCTGGTCGCGCTGGCAATGGGGCGGAATGACCGGCGGCCCGAGGCGGAGCGCAGCGCCCGGCGAAGAGCCAGTGTGTTGGGCGGCCTGAGCGCCGGCATCTTCCTGGCGGCGGCCACCGTTATGCAGCAGATGGGCCTGGTTACCACCACCGCAGGCAAGGCTGGGTTCATCACGGCCATGTACATGCTGCTGGTGCCGGTCATCAACTTCGTGCTGTTTCGCAAGCGGAATACCTGGCTGGTGTGGCTGGCGGTGCTGGTGGGCGTGGCGGGAATGTACCTGCTTTGCGTAAATGAGAGCTTCAGGCTGACCCGGGGCGACGCGTTGGTGTGCGTGTGCGCCGTGTTGTTCAGCGGGCAGATCCTCTGCATCGACCACTTCGCCCCCAAAGCCGATCCCATTTCCATGTCAGCCGTGCAATTCGCCACCGCCGTCGTCGTATGCGGCGCGGCGGCCTTCATACTGGAAAAACCCACCTGGGATAAGGTGGCTTCGGCAGCGGTTCCGATACTGTACTGCGGTATCTTGTCCGGCGCTGTGGGGTACACGCTGCAAATCGTGGCCCAGGGCTTCACCGACCCCACGGTGGCATCGCTGCTGATGAGCCTGGAATCGGTGTTTGCGGCCATCTGCGGGGCGTTGGTGCTGGGCGAGCGCATGCGTCCCCGTGAGCTGGTGGGCTGCGCAGTGTTGTTCGCGGCCATCGTGCTGGTGCAGCTGCCATTGCCCCGGCGGCGAAGGGAAGGCGGCGCGACATGACCTCCGGGATGTCGGAACGCAACGGGAAGTTCGCGCCTGCATCGCCGATACCGGCGAAATCCTGACGTCCGACAGTCCCCGCTGCCCATTTCCAAGTCCCCATTCCTTCAAAGGAGCTAAAACATGGAGCAGTTTGTCAACCTCATCCTCCTGTTCTTCGCCTACGCCATCGCGGGGTGGTGCATGGAGGTCTGCATGAAATACTGCAAATACCATCGATTTATCAACCGGGGGTTCCTGACGGGGCCGTGGCTGCCCATCTACGGCTTTGGGGCGCTGCTGATCACACTGGGTGTAGACGCGATTTCGGGGGTTGAGCATTCCGTCGGCACCACGTTCCTGATCTCCTTCTTGCTTTGTGGCACGGTGGAATACGTTGCCAGCTGGATCATGGAGAAGCGATTCCATGCCCGCTGGTGGGATTACAGCCGGAAGCCCATGAACCTGAACGGCCGCGTGTGGATTGGCAACCTGATCCTGTTCGGCCTGGCCGGCGTGGGGGTGGACAACCTGGCCAACCCGCTGCTGCTCAAGCTGTTCAATGGTATCAGCCTGCGGGTGCGCATGGTGATCGCGGTGACTCTGCTGGTGCTGATCGCGGCGGACTACGTGGTGACCCACTTTGTGCTGAAGCTGATCAAGACCGGTGTCGAAACCAGCGAGGCGGACAACACCGAGGAGATCAGCAAGGAGGTCCGGCTGCTGCTCAGCGACCGCAACTACTTCTATAAGCGCTTTGCCGACGCCTATCCCGAAGTCATCTACCGCACGGAGCGCATTACGGAGCGCATGAATACTATCCGGGCTGAGAGTGAGCGGCTGCGCAGGGAGGCCGAGGCCCGCCGGGATTCGGTGAGCCAGAGGTTGGAGCAGAGCCGGGAGCAGCTGGCTGCCACGCTGGAAACCACCGGCAGCATTCGGGGCGCTCTGGTGCGGGACCAGCAGGCGCTGATCGACATGATGTATGACGAGCGGACCGCCACCGACGCGATGAAAATCCTGAAGGGAGAAATCGACCGCAACCGGGAGCGCCTGAGGGGCAGGAGGGCGCTGTGAGCGAGGGGACTGTATCAAAACAACGCTTCCATACCACCACAACCCTGTGCGTCGGCATCCCGTGCGCGGGAAGCACGCGCGATTCCGCTTGCCGCCACATGGCGCCCGACAGGCGTCGCTACGCATGTTTATCGAGGATAGAAGCGCGTTTTGAGACAGCCCCTTGATTTATTAACAACAATACTATATTATGTAAAATGGTAAAATGACTATGGAGGTCTGCGCCTTGAAATACGATCAGAGCCGAATCCGCAATTTTTGCATCATCGCCCACATCGACCACGGCAAATCCACCCTGGCCGACCGTATCCTGGAAAAGACAGGGGTGATGCAGCTGCGGGACATGACCGACCAGGTTCTGGATTCCATGGAGCTGGAGCGGGAGCGGGGCATCACCATCAAGTCGAAGGCGGTGCGCATGCCCTACAAGGCCAAGGACGGCGCCGAGTACGAGCTGAACCTGATCGATACCCCCGGCCACGTGGACTTCACCTACGAGGTCTCCCGGGCGCTGGCCGCCTGCGAGGGCGCGGTGCTGGTGGTGGACGCCAGCCAGGGCATAGAAGCCCAGACGCTTGCCAACGTCTACATGGCCCTGGACCACGACCTGGAGATCCGCCCGGTGATCAACAAGATCGACCTGCCATCGGCGCAGCCCGAGGTGGTCAGGCAGGAGATCGAGGACGAGATCGGAATCGACTGCGAGGGCTGCCCGCTGGTGTCCGCCAAGCAGGGCGTGGGCATCGAGGACGTGCTGGAGGACATCGTGAAAAATATCCCTGCCCCCAGTGACGACATCGACGCGCCCCTGCAGGCGTTGATCTTCGATTCCTACTACGACAACTACCGCGGGGCCATCTCCTCGGTGCGGGTGAAGGCCGGCAGCGTGAAGGTGGGCGACCGCATCCGTATGATGGCGGGCAAGTGCGAATTTGATGTGACCGAGGTGGGAGCCTACCTGCCCTTGGGCTACAGCCCGAGGGAGAGCCTGAACGCCGGCGAGGTGGGCTACATCGCCGCTTCAATCAAGGACATTGCCGACATCCGCGTGGGCGACACCATCACCCTGGCCAGCAGCCCCGCCGCCGAGCCGCTGCCGGGCTACAAGCCGGTGCTGCCGATGGTGTACTGCGGCATCTATCCCGCCGACGGCGCGGACTACGAGAGCCTGCGGGACGCGCTGGAGAAGCTGCGCCTGAACGATGCGGCCCTGTCCTACGAGCCGGAGACCTCGGTGGCCCTGGGCTACGGCTTCCGCTGCGGCTTCCTGGGCCTTCTGCACATGGAGATCATCCAGCAGCGCCTGGAGCGGGAATTCGACCTGGACCTGGTCACCACTGCCCCCAGCGTGGTGTACAAGGTCATCAAGACCGACGGCGAGACGGTGATGATCGACAACCCCACGAACTTGCCTCCGGTGCAGGAAATCGACTGGATGGAGGAGCCCATGGTGGACGCCCAGGTTATCACGCCCCAGGACTACGTGGGCGCGATCATGGAGCTCTGCCAGGACAAGCGGGGCACCTTCCGGGACATGAAATACATCGAGGGCGGTCGCGTGCTTCTGAAGTACGACCTGCCGCTGAACGAGGTCATCTACGACTTCTTCGACCAGCTGAAGAGCCGTACGCGGGGCTACGCCTCCTTCGATTACGAATTGAAGGGTTACGAGCGCAGCGACCTGGTGAAGCTGGATATGCTTTTGAACGGCGAACAGTGCGATGCGCTTTCCATCATCGTCCATCGGGACCGGGCCTATCCCCGGGGCCGCAGCATAGCTGAGAAGCTGAAGGAGGCCATACCGCGGCAGCTGTTCGAGATTCCGATCCAGGCGGCCATCGGCGGCAAGGTCATCGCCCGGGAAACCGTGAAGGCCCTGCGCAAGGACGTGCTGGCCAAGTGCTACGGCGGCGACATCAGCCGAAAGAAGAAACTGCTTGAAAAGCAGAAGGAAGGCAAGAAGCGCATGCGGCAGGTGGGAAGCGTCAGCGTGCCGAGCGAAGCGTTTATGGCTGTTTTGAAGATGGACTGACCCATGAAGCCATTGTCCCTGTATATCCACGTTCCCTTCTGCGCGAGGAAGTGCGCCTACTGCGACTTTGCGTCGTACCCCGGGCGGGAAACCGACTGGAGACGTTATTTTGACGAAATTGCGACAGAAATAAGACTTTGGTCGGGCGAAACGGACTTCGGTTTGCTGTCTGAACGGTATCGCGTGATATCGATGTTCATTGGCGGGGGCACGCCCACGCTGGTGGATGCAGGCTATATCGGGAGGGTGATCGACGCCTGCCGTGCCATCGTGCCCTTTGAGGCAGATGCGGAGATCACCATCGAAGGCAATCCGGGTACACTGACGCCCGAAAAGCTGGCCGCCTTTCGGCGGGCAGGGGTAAACCGGCTGTCCCTGGGCGCCCAGAGCTTCGACGACGGACTGCTCAGGTCGCTGGGACGCATCCACACGGCGGCGCAGATCGGTCAGGCGGTGACCATGGCCCGGGACGCGGGATTCGATAGCATCAACCTCGACCTGATGTATGCCCTGCCGGGGCAGGGGATGAACCAGTGGAAGGACACGCTGGACGCCGCGATTGCCCTCGGGGTGGAACACATCTCCGCCTACAGCCTGATCGTGGAGCCGGGTACGCCGATGGCGGCGCGAGTGGCGTCGGGCACGGCAATCGTTCCCGAAGACGACGCGGTGAACGCCATGCAGCGAGAAGCCATCGACCGGCTCTTGGCGGCGGGGTATCGCCGTTATGAGATCTCAAATTACGCCAGGCCCGGCTTTGAATGCCGCCACAACCTGGTGTATTGGAACCGCGGCGACTACCTGGGGCTGGGCTGCGCAGCCCATTCGCTGATGGGCGGGCGGCGCTTCCACAACCCGGATTCGCTGGACGAATACCTGTCCGGCGGTCGACGGCTGGACGAGGCTGTGCTGACCCCGCAGGACGAAATGGAGGAGACGCTGATGCTCTCTACCCGCACGGTGCGAGGGCTGGACCTGACGGCCTGGGCGCGCGCCTTCGGGACGTCCTTTGCCCGGGGCCGGGAGAGGGTGCTGGACAGGCTTGAAAATGGCGGCCTGATCGAAACCGGGGACGGCTTTTTGCGGCTGACCATGCGGGGCATGGAGGTCCAGGACGCGGTTGTTTTGGAATTAATGGGAGAAATGTAATGAAATACAGCGGAAAAAAGATCCTTCGCTTTGCTCAGGATGACGGGCTGATGTCCGTCCTCCTGAGCCTTGTGCTGGTTATGTGCCTTTGGATGGCGCTGATCGCGCCGCCGGGGCTGGCCGAGGACGCGGGCAAGGGCGCGGACATCACGAAAAAGTGCGCCTTCAAGGTGTCCGAGGGAAACAAGGACAAGTTTTTGGACGGCAAGGCCGGCACCCTCTGGTCGCCGAAGCACAAGGACGCCTGGATCGGCATCAAGCTGCCCAAAGACACCCGGGCGGGCTGGCTGCGGGTGGAGTGGATGTTCGACCCTACCGCCTACGAGCTGACCGAGTACGACGACGCGATGTCCCCGCTGCGCACCCGTACCCAGGCTGACATGTGGCCCAATATCTACAGCATGTACGAGTTGCTGCCCGAGACGAGGGTCATTCAGCTGAAGCTGACGGCGAAGGACCAGTCCATCTGCCGCGTCGGCGTCTATTCCGCCGGCGAGCTGCCCGCGGACGCCCAGCTTTGGAATCCGCCGGTGGACAAGGCCGACCTGATGGTGCTGTCTACCCACCAGGACGACGAGCTGGTCTTCATGGGCGGCACGATTCCTTACTACGCCGTGGCTCTGCAAAAACCGACCGTGATCGTGTACATGACCAACTGCGCCCGCTATCGCCGGGCCGAGGCGCTGAACGCGCTGTGGAAGATGGGCGTGCGGGACTACCCGGACTTCATCAACCTGAAGGATGAAAAGGTCGGTTCCATCGAAGCCGGCATCAAGCTGTGGGGCGGCAAGGATAAGGTGCTTTCGCTGGTGGTGGAGCGCATCCGCCGCTATAAGCCCGAGGTCATCGTCGCCCAGGACCTGAACGGTGAGTACGGCCACAACCAGCACAAGATTACCGCCCGCTGTGCCAAGTACGCCATTGACGCAGCCGCTGACCCGTCCCAGTACCCGGAGTCTGCCCAAAAGTATGGCACGTGGCAGGTGAAGAAGCTGTACCATCACCTGTACAAGGAAAACACGCTGGAAATGGACTGGGAGACGCCCATGGAGGCGGCATGAAGGAGCACAGCTCCCAGACCGGGGCCTATGCCGTGAAGAGCCACGGCACCTACGACAATTCGAAGTTCGGCCTGTACTTCACCACCGTGGGTGAGGACGAGGCGAAGAACGACTTCCTGGAGCACATAGACCCGGATGCCACTGCCAACTATTTGGCGGAGCACGCCGATGAGATCGAGGCCCAGAAGGCCGCCTCCGCCGCAGAGCTTGCCGCTGCGGCGGCGACCGCCCAGGCTGAGCCCGACGACGCGCCCGAGCAGGACGAAGCGGAAGCCCCCGACGATGTTGGGGACGAGGCCATGGACGCGGCGGACGATGCCGGAGAAGGCGCGCCGCCCGAGGCGGATGCGACCGAATCGACGGACGGGGGCGAGGACGCGGAAGAAAGCCTTGAGGGCGACCCAGACGAAGCATCGGCGAACCTGACGGAAGAAGGGCCGGAAGAAGCACCGGAAGATGAACCGAACGATTCGGCGGAAGCATCCGGGAATGGGGATGCGAATACCATACAGGGCCAGCCGGGAGTTCAGGCCGCCGGTCAGCTGCTGACGGCTGCCCAGCCAACCGCGGAGCGCGACGGCGGCGCCGTGCTGCCCATCCTCATGATCGGCGCGGGCGTGGCTGCCATCGGCGTCGGCGGCTGGTACGGCTTGCGGTACATGCAGGGCCGGAAGCGGAGGAGACGGAGACGGTGACTTCCTTTCGCCCCAAATTTTACGTGATGCCTCTGTGTCGCCATCTTGTCGTAGGGATGAATCTGTATTATAATAAGGACAAAACAGTATAATCTGCGGGATATGCGATTCCGCTGAGGGATAACGGAGGAAGCCGAGTGGCAAACCAATCCGCGAGGAAGAAAAAGAGAAAATCGCCGTGGCAGCAGACCCGTACAATGGGGTCGCTGCCCGCCATTATTGTGCTCATCGGCGCGGCGGCGCTGCTTCTTACCTGGCTGTTGCAATCTGTCCCCCTGTTCAACCGCAAGGCCAGCGCCGACGATACGTCGCCCACCCTGCGCATCAGCGAGATCATGACCGCCAACGCCTCCACGAAGGCCGGGAACGCCGAGGGCATCGTGGACTGGATCGAGATACAAAACGTCTCCGCTCGCCCCATTGACCTGAGCCCTGGTGCGGCAGACGAAGCCTGCCCAGGCCTTCGCTTTTCCCAGCGGCGTGCTCCAGCCCGGGTCATTCGTGCTGGTCTATGCCGACGGCAGCGGCAAGGCGCTGCAGGCCGACGGCTACCACGCGCCCTTCCGCCTGCCCGCCTCCGGCGAGACGCTGGCGCTGGTGGACAAGAGCGGCAACGGCGTGGATCTGGTGGAAATACCGGCCCTGGCCAGGGACCAGGTGTACTGCCGGGACAATTCCGGCCAGTGGCAGATCAGTGACTGGCCCACACCTGGCGCGGCCAACCACGTCGAGCGCTACAGCGGTGACGAGGACACAAGCCGCCCCATCGCGGTGACGCCCGGCGCGCTGGAGATCACCGAGGTCATGGCTGACAACTGCACGTTCTTCATGGACGAGACCGGGGCATGCCCGGACTATGTGGAGATACATAACACCAGCGCCGGTCCGGTGGATCTGGCCGGCTGGTCGCTTTCCGACAAAGCCGACAAGCTGTTGCGCTGGCAGTTCCCCAGCGTGAGCCTGCCCGCGGACGGCTACCTGGCCGTGCACTGCTCGGGTCTGGATCGCAAGGCTGACCCCGCCCACCTGCACACCAATTTCCGCGTCTCCAACAAGGGCGACGACGTGTTCCTGACCGACCCCAACGGCAACACCGTCAGCCACGTGCGCACCCCGGCCATGGAACCGGACCAGAGCTACAGCCTGCTGGAGACGGGCTGGAGCAAGCAGTTCTCGCCCTCGCCGAACTATCCCAACACCCCCGAGGGCGCGGATGCCGCGGCCCGGGAGATCATGCAGCACAACGACAGGGGCGTGCGCATCACCGAGGTACTGGCCTCCTCCTCCAAGTCCAACGACTGGATTGAGCTCTACAACGGCACCTCCGAGGCGGTGGACCTGTCCGGCTGGGGCCTGTCGGACAACGCGGGCCGTCCCCGCAAGTGGCAATTTCCCGCGGGCACGACCGTTCAGCCCGGAGCCTACCTGGGCGTGTTCGCCAATGGGATGGATGCCGTGACGGAAGGCCGCATACAGACCAACTACCGACTGTCCACCGACGGGGGTTATTCCGTGGTGCTGTCTGAACCCAGCGGGCGGATCGTGGACCGGCTGTTCGTGCCGATGCAATACGAGGACATCTCCTATGGCCGCACGGACGATGGCACCGGCCTGCGCTTCTTCACCACCGTTACCCCTGGCGCGGGCAACAGCGGCCCGGGCTACTATGGCCGGGCGCCCAAGCCCGTCTATTCGGTGGAGGGTGGCATGTACCACAGCGGCGACACTGTGACGGTGGAGCTGTCCGTGCCGTCGAACTGCCGGGCCTACTATACTTTGGACTGCACCGACCCCACCGAAAACAGCACACCCTACACCGGGCCGCTCCAGATCACCGATACCACGATACTGCGTACCCGCGTGTATGGCGAGGGCTACCTGGAGTCCATCATGGACAGCCAGAGCTACCTGTATGATGTGAACAACGGCAACGGCACCGTGTTTGTGGTTTCGCTGGTGTCCGACCCCTACAACCTGACCAGCGACGAGGCTGGCATCATGGTCAAGGGTCCCAACGCCGAACCCAAGTATCCCTTCGGTTCAATGAACAAGGGTGCGAACTTCTGGATGGACTGGGAACGGGAGGCCCATGTGGAGGTCTTCAACCCCGACGGCAGCACCATGATCTCCCAGGAGTGCGGCATCAAGCTGCATGGCCAGTTCAGCCGCGCCGAGAAGCAGAAGGCCTTCAAGGTGATCGCCCGCAGCAAGTACGGCGCGAATCGCTTTGAAGCGGCCATATTCAGCCATCGGCCCTACACCGAATACCAGTCCTTCCTGCTGCGCTCGTCCAGCGAGGATGGCTACAAGACCCGTTTCCGCGACGCGCTGCTGCAGCGGCTGGCCGAGGGCGGCTGTGTGGACTACCAGGAGACCGAGTTCGGCGTGCTGTACATCGACGGGCAATACTGGGGCCACTACAACCTGCGCGAGCGCATCTGCAAGTCCAACATCTGCCAGTTCGAGGGCTGGGAGGGCGACGAGGACGACATCGACCTGATCAAGGCCAATACCAACGTGATGCAGGGCAGCAACGAGTCCATGGTCCAGCTGCTGGATTACGTCACCAGCCACGACATGAACACCGCCGAGGCCTATCAGGTGCTGGACAACGCCATCGACATCCAGAACTACATCGAATACATGGCGGTGGAGATGTACACCGGCAACACCGACACGCTGAACGTGAAGCGCTACCGCAACCCGAAGAGGGACGGGAAGTGGAAGTGGGTGCTGTTCGACCTGGACTGGTCCTTCTCGGTGGACACCAACTCGCCCCAGCGCTGGCTGACCCCGGGCGGCATGGGCAATAACCTGCGCACCGACAACAAGCTGTTCATCGCCTGCATGAAGAACGAGACCTTCGTCGATCGCTTCCTGACCTATTTGGGCGAAAAGATGGCCACCACCTACAGCGCCGAGAACATCAAGGCCATGGTGGATGAATTCTACAACGCCATCGCCCCGCTGATGCCCGACCACTACGCCCGCTGGGAGTTCAGCGAGTCCGAGCACAAGTCGGCCATCCGCGAATTCGTGCGCTATGCTGAAAAGCGCCCCTACCGGATGCTCCAGTTTATGAAGTACAACAAGTACCTGCCCCTGACCCAATCGCAGTTCGAGCATTACTTCGGCGATGTGATGGCCCAGGTGGGCGTCGGATATGGGGATATCGGCAAGCCGTAACGGAAGGGATAGGGGACCAGGCAATAGGAAGAGCCCTGCAGGGGCGGCGATGCACCCACGCCTGTCCGCTCCAGCGGCGGCAATCTGTCGCCATACCATCCTCAATACACATAAAGAAGGGGTCCTATGCAACTGAAGAGAAACGCCCTGCCCGCGCGGCACGAGCTGAAATACTTTATCAACCCGGCGGAGCTGGAAGTCCTGCGCCAGCGGCTGCGCGGGGCGCTGACCATGGACGCACACTGCGTGGGCGGCAGGCCCTACAGCATCCGCTCACTGTACTTTGACGACGTGGAGGATTCCGCCTTTTACGACAAGCAGGCGGGTGTGATGCACCGCGACAAATACCGCATTCGCATCTACAACCTGTCGGACAAGGCCATCTTCCTGGAACGCAAGCGCAAGCTGGGCGATTTGATCCAAAAGTCCAGCGCCCAGATCACCCGGCGGCTCTGTGACCAGCTGGTGACGGGCAACCCGTCGGGGTTGCAAAAGTCCAACAGCGCTCTGTTACAGGACGTGTTCGTGCAGATGCGCACCCGGCTTTTGCGCCCGAAGGTGATCGTGGACTACGCCCGGGAGGCCTACCTGCACCCGGTGGAGGATGTGCGCATCACCTTTGATATGAGCCTGCGCACGGGGCTATCCAGCGTGGACCTGTTCAACAAGCAACTGCCCACGGTGTGCCCCCACGACCGGAATGTGGAGATCCTCGAGGTCAAGTTCAACAATTACCTGCCGGGTTACATTGCGGGTTTGCTGCACGGCGTGGAGGCCGAGCGCAGCGCCGTGTCGAAGTACGTGCTGTGCCGCAGATATGAACCGCTTGGATGATGTCATCCGTTTATATACTCAACACACAGGAGGGAAAACCCATGAACAGCATCTTTTCCAATCTCTTCAGCTCACAGACCATCACGCCTGCGTCGTTTCCGACGATCCTGCTGTCGCTGGTGCTGGCGCTGGCCGCCGGCCTGTTTATCGCCTGGATCTACCGGCGCAATTACCGGGGCGTTATGTATTCGAACAACTTTACCCTCACCCTGGTGATGATGACGCTGATTACCTGCCCGGTGGTCATGTGTATCCGCGAATCGATCCAGCTGTCCATGGGCATGGTGGGCGCGCTGTCCATCGTGCGCTTCCGCACCGCCGTCAAGGATCCGCTGGATACCGCCTACATGTTCTGGGCACTGACCATGGGTATCCTGCTGGGCGCGGGCCAGTTCTTCCTGACCGCCTGCGCGGTGGTGGGCATTGGCCTGCTGCTGACCGTGCTGGTGCACGTCCAGTCCAAGGGCCTGAACAGCTACCTGCTGGTGGTGCGCATGGCCGAGGAATCCGAGCGCCAGGCCAACCAGCTGGTGAACAACCTGAAGGTGATGCAGCTGAAGAGCAAGACCGTCTCCGCCAACGGCGTTGAGGCCACCTATGAGGTGCGCGTGGACAAGCCCGACGCCCTGCTGAACAAGCTGCGCGCCCTGCCCGGCGTGTATGATGCCACGCTGGTGGCGTATAACGGGGAAGCGATTTAAATTCTGATTCATCGAGCTATGCTCGATGAATCAGAATTTGTCCAACCCATCATCCATTTGGAGGTGAACACCTCTTGACTCAATACAACAGGCCGACGCAGGGCCGTCCTTCTTCGAGCCGCTTCGGTTCGCTGGAGGGTGAGCGCCCCGCTCAGGGGCGTCCGTCGCAGCCCCAGCGGCAACAGCCGCCCCGCCGCCCGTCGAATCCGCCGCGGCCATCTGCCGGGGTATCGGGCCGTCCCGCCGGGCCGTCCTCCGGGACACTGCCCCGGGGCTTTGTGCCGCTGCTTGGCATTTGCGTGCTGATTATCGTGGCCGGACTTCTGCTCCAGCGACTGATGCCGAACGGTTTCGTGCTCACCGGCCAGAAGGACAAGGCCGAACGCCCCGTAGCGGCGCAAGTCTCGGAGATCCACGGCGACGGGCCCATTCGCCTCAATGAGATCATGTCTGCCAACGGCGGCGTGCTGGTGGATGACAACGGACAGACCCCCGACTGGGTGGAGGTGGCCAACATCAGTTCCCGCCCGGTGAACCTGCGGGGCTATGTGCTGGCCAAGAACGCCAAGGCCGGCAATGTATTCGTTTTCCCCGACATGGTGCTGGAGGCAGGGCAGGGCGTGGTGGTCTACGCCGACAGCACCCTTCAGGATGACGGCAGCGGCGAGCTGCACGCCCCCTTCCGGCTGTCCTCCGGCGGCGATGTGCTGATGCTGTTCAACGATGCCGACGTGGCCGTGGATACCGTGAACATTCCCGCCCTGTCCGAGAACATGGCCTACATGCGGGTGGATCGGGATCACTGGACCGTCAGCGAGCAGCCCACCCCGAGCATGCTGAACACCGAGGAAAACTACCGCACGCTGACCAGCGTGGTGCAGAATTCGCCGGTACAGCTGGCCGAAATCGTGGCCTCCAATACCAAAAACAGGCCCGACGAGAGCGGCGTGTTCCACGACTATGTGATGTTGCGCAATACCTCCGGCGACGCCGTGGACATCGGCGGCTGGTACCTGTCCGACACACCCCGACTGCCCCGGCTGTGGAAGTTCCCCCAGGGCGTTGTGATTCCCGGCGGCGGTACGCTGGTGGTGTATTGCTCCGGACTCAACCGGGTCGAAGATCCGAACCATCTGCACACCAGCTTCCGGCTGTCCAGCGAGGGCGAAACCGTGACCCTGAGCAACGCCCAGGGCCAGCCTGTGGACAGCGCCACCTACGATCTGCTGCACACCGACGAGGCGTATATACGCAGCGGCGATGGCAGCTGGAGCGTGGGTACGCCGACAGAATAGGAGATAATCTGAACCATGCGGTGGGCCGATGGGACGCTCGTCCGGGCGCGGATCGCATTGATGCTTCCCGGGGGGCGGCGCATCGCCGCCCCTCGCGCTGTGTAAGCCTATGAAGACATATGTTGTAATTCCTGCCGAACAATCCCTGCCCGCTTTATCCGGGCGGGTTTTCAATCCTGATGCCGAGCCCTTTTGCAGGATCCCCTTTGCCCCCATCGATCATTACGCCTGGGGCGGGGGATACCGGCCCGGGGGGCGGGCCTACGTGGCCTGGGACGATATCGGCCTGCGGGTGTTGCTGTGCGCCGACGAACCCACCGTCTCCGCGAGGGTGAAGACCTTTGGTGGTGCGGTGTGGGCGGACAGCTGCCTGGAGTTCTTTTTCCAGCCCTTCGGTGACGACCCCCGCTATGTGAACATTGAGGTCAATGCCGCCGGGGCTGCGCTGATTGCTGTCGGGCCGGACAAGGTGCGCCGCGTGGCGATGACAGCTTGCCCCGGCGATATGGACATCCAGGTCTCAAAGCACGACGGGAGCTGGTGGGCTGTGGCCTACACGGTGCCCTTTGTGTGGCTGGAAAGGCTGTTCGGACGGCCTGTAGACCGAACCGCGCCCTTTCGGGGCAATTTCTACTGCTGCGACGAGACCATCCACCCTCATTTCGGCAGCTGGAGTCCCATTGATGCGCCCAAGCCGAACTTCCATCGCCCCGAGTGCTTCGGTCGGCTTGTGCTCGGTGCCCGGGCGGGCATGGAATACTTTGACATCTGCGACGAGGCCGGCAACCCCACCGGCGAAATCGTATCCCGGGACGAGGCCCATCGGTCGGGCATACGCCATCGCACGGCCCACGTGTGGGTGGTGCGCCGGGTGGATGGCCGCTGGCAGGTGTTGCTGCAAAAGCGCTCTGAGAACAAGGATTCCTTTCCGGGCAAGTACGATACCTCGTCCGCGGGCCATATTCCGGCGGGGGATGAGCCGCTGGAATCCGCCCTGCGGGAGTTGGGGGAGGAGCTGGGCATCCATGCCAGGCCTGAACAGCTGCACTACGCCGGAACCTTCGACATCCGCTACGAAAAAGAATTTCATGACAGGTTGTTTCGGGACAACGAGCTGTCCCATGTCTATGTGTACATGGAGCCGGTGGAGGTCAGCGATCTGACCTTGCAGGCGGAGGAGGTCTCCCGGGTGGATTGGTTCGACCTGGAGGACACATGGGCAGCGCTGCCCACACGAAGGGATGTGTTCTGCATCCCCACCCAGGGTATGGCGGTGCTGAGAGAGTATTTATCATTTCGTGGTTAGAGTGTGTTTCTAAATACCAATCACTGAAAACACCACTGAAAACTGATTTGCCGCCTCGCGACAAATCAGTTTTTTCTCTTCGCTTTAAGCTGCATTTAAGGTTCGCCGTGTAGAATACGGCCAGTGAGATGGAAGATGCTTGGACCAATTCCACACAGCAAGGAGAATGCAGAATGATGAAAAAATGGATTGCGGTGGCGGTTGCGCTGGCCATGATGGCCGCATCGACCGCCTGTTTTGCCGAAGACATCGGCACGGCCTCCGATAAGGCGGCCATCGAGGTGGCACTGAACCTGGACAATATGGATCAGGAATGGACCTACAGCGCCGAAAGCGATGCCTGGACGCTGTCGGTGGTGACGGCGGTGACAAAGCCTGTCATCGCAGATGAGGAAGGTGTGTCGGTGTGCGTGCCCGGGACCTATGTCACCGGCATTGACACCGATGGCGACGGCGCGGCGGACGTGACCGCTGAGAGCGCGACCGACGCTGTGAAGGGTGGCCTGGTGATCGACTACACCGCCGAAATCACCAGCACAAACGGCCAGACCTACACCGCGGCCACGGCCCCGGTGATCCTGAATACCGGTGCGGCGGGCTACGGCAATTCCACAAACACCCTCGCCGCGGCTACCTACGCCGATGAAGGGTACATCAACGTGGCCTGCGGCAACCGGGGCAAGCAGGACAGTGCCACGAATGAGGAGGGACAAACCGTTTACACCGGCGATGCGCCCTCCTGCCTGGCGGACCAGAAGGCGGCGACCCGCTTTGTGAAGTACAACATACTGCTGGGCAACCTGCCGGGCAGCGTTGATTACTGGGTGTCCACCGGCGGCAGCGGCGGCGGGGCCCACGCGGCGATGTTCGCGGCCACTTCAAACAACCCGGATTTTTACGACTACCAGATCGCCGTGGGCGCGGTGGGCGTGTACAAAAACGCAGACGGCAGTTATACCACCACCGTCACCATCGACGGCCAGGAGGTCGGGCTGTCCGATGGCGCGTGGGGCTGCGTGGCCTACAGTGCCATCACCCCGCTCTATGAGGCTGACATGGCCCAGGCCATGGAGTATACCATGACCACCGGCTTCAACTTCAACACCGAATTCCAACAGGCGCTGGCGAAGGCGCTCTCGGATGAATACATGGACTACATCAACGCCCAGAACCTGACCGTAGACGAGGCGAAGGTGGGCTTCGACCTGGATGGCGACGGGGAACTGGCCGGTATTGTGGCACTGACCATCGAATATGATGCGGAAAAGTACGCAGACACCAACGGTTATGGCGGCAGCTATATGGACCTTTACCTGGCGGAGTTCACCGAGAACCTCCAGTGGTACGTGGACAACCTGGACTACGCCACGGATTGGACCTGGTTCGATGCCGACGGTACCGCCCTGTCCGACGAGGCAGTGGCCGGGATGACCGCCGCCGACAAGGCCCAGGCGTTCATCGAGGGCCGCTATGCCAAGGGCAGCTCCGGCGAGCGGGGCGGCCGCGGCGGCATGGGCGGCGGCATGGGCCCCTCTGGCATGAACGGCGCGCAGGACTTCAAGGATGGCATGGACGGCGGACGCCCGGACTTTGCTAACGGAGGGATGCCCGACTTTGCCGACGGCAATATGCCCGATTTCGGCGCAGACCGGGGCATCGAAAACGCCGGCGTTGCCGAGAACAGTACTGGCGACGAGATGGACGTGGGCACCCCCGACGCAGGCACGACCCAGGCGGCGGGCAGCGGCGTCAACGCCAATAATTACGCCAGCTATGAAGAGATGCTGGCCGCCTACCAGGCTGACGTGGCCGAGATCGAGGCAGGCGATGCCTACGGCAACAACCTGGTGGACCTGTACAACCCGCTGAACTACATCGGCGCGGAGGGCACCGAGGACCCGGTCTGGCTGCGCATCGTCTGTGGCGCGGTGGAGGGCGACATCGCCATGTTCAATTCGATGAATATGCAGCTGGCAGCCCTGGACGCGGGCATCGACGCCACCATCGAATGGCAGTGGGACGGCGGCCACGTGCCCAGCGAGGTGCTGGGGAACAGCCTGCCCCTATGGGTGGACATGATGTACGGCGAGCACGTCAGCGGCGTGGAGACCACCAAGGCTTCAGCGGAAAAGCAGACTGCCAACGGCACCGCCGAGGCCGCCACCGGCACCGACCTGTCCGGCTGGGTCAGCATCGACGCAGGTGGCAATGTGTCCTTCACCCTGGCGGACGCCATGGCTTACCGCACGAGCCGCGCAAGCAAGGCCGTCCCCGGCTTCGATGTGATCGACTACGGCCAGGAGGACTATGTCTTCGGCGACAGCGATACCGACGCCCGCCACTGGAGCCCCTGGGTGCTGAAGGCACTGGAGGAGAACCGGGAGGCACTGGAAGG
>ONJE01000344.1 GCA_900318045.1 uncultured Eubacteriales bacterium | reverse complement strand
CGCCAGCTTTTCCAGCAGCTTCCGCGCGTACTCCGCGCCAAGGTGGGCGTGGTCGTCGTAGCTGCCGCTTTTGTAGGCGTACAGGTCATGGAGCAGGCCCGCCATCGTCGCCAGCTCCGCGTTCTCTCCGCGTTTCTTCGCCAGCACCGCCGCCGCCAGCGCGACGCCGTGCAGGTGGGAAACGGCCTTCAACCGCTTGTCCCCGTCCTCCATCTTCTCCAGAACTTTGTGCACCTGCTTCTGCAGATCCTTGATCCGGCTCATATCCATTCCTCCGTTTCAGTTTTCAAATCGGCGGATGTCGATGCCCCACAGCCGCGCCGCCCGAACGAGCTCCTCCGGGCTCATGTCCTCCACGCTGAGCGCGTCCATGATGGCCGGGCCGATGCCTCCGCCAAAGCAGGCGGCATAGCATTCATCCCTCAATGCCTCGCGCAGCGCGTCATAATCGATCATAGAATCACCTCCAGGCAGGACGCCAGTCCTTCCGCAAAGCGCACGTGTCCCTCTTCTGTGAAGTGCACCCCGTCGTAGGCAAGGTCGATATCCCACTTGCCCGCGTCGGCAAACCGGATGCCGCGCTGCGCCGCCAGGGCTTCATACCGCCGCGCCATCGCCTTCGATTCCTTCACGAGCCCGTCATCGGGCACCCACGCGCCGCGCACCATGGGCGGCGGGCCGACCAGCAGGATCGATGGTATATTGCATCGATTCAGAAAGGCCTCCATCCTCGCTGCTGCTTCCCCGGCCGTGGCGCCTTCCAGCAGGTCGTTGGTGCCGAGCATTACGATGAGCGCGTCGGCATTGTACCGCTCCGCGTCCCATTGGAATTGAGAAAACTCGTATTCCCGTTCGGGAATCATCCGACCGTTCTTCCCGTCATTGATGACCTGAAAGCCGGTTTTCTCCGCCAGCAGCTCCGGCCACGGTGCGGCATACCGCCCGCCGAAGAAGCCGCAGGGATCGTAGCCATAGGTGTTGGAATCCCGAAGCACCACAGCTTCATATTGTGCCCTTCCTTTAACTGTATAATCTGTTTGACCCAATCCATCAAGCCATCTGATTCGTCAATGACCAATTCCTGCCAAATGCCTTTAGTGATTTCCATGGTCGACCGTTTCTACTCCATCAGGAATACCGTCTCCCCTGTCCTTCCGGCCTTGTAAGGCGACTCTTGCTCCATTACCCCACTTCTTGACTGACACCATTTGCATTGATTATACAGGAAAAACGGATGCCGTACAAGCAAAAAAGCAAGATTCAGGCCCAAGTCCGTGCTGCGGAAGCACACATAGTGGTATTATACGATGGAGGCGTCGGCCTTTCATTGAACCAACAGTTGAAAATGCCGCCTTGCCATTTTACTCATTTTATGGTAGCATTGCTTTGTCAGTAACGCGCTGTCGCCTGTATCATGGAGAAGAATTCCGTTTCCAACCACAGCAGGCGATATGTCGATGTCATAAGCGCAAAGCTGCACGACCTAAAGCTGAAAAAGCTGATACAGGAATGATGATAGAGAGCCTTTGCCCCTACCCCAGCACACCATCAAAGGGTTTGACAATATGCAAAGGGGCACAAATGAAGTAGAAGGTGATAATGATGACTGACCAAGTGCTGCTCCGCATTTCATTCGGAGTCGCATCCCTGATATTTGAGCTTGTCCTTTTCATTATGCTCGCGGTGCAGGGTCATGGGCGAAGAGACAATAACCTGAAGTACCGGACGCTGGTCATACTGGTGCTTCTCGGGAACGCCGCCAGCATTCTCGACAACGTCTTCCGCGTCTCGGAGTATTTTCACTCTTCCAGGCCCTTCCAGCTTTTACTGCAGCTCTCTGTGCTTGTCCTGAACGTGTTTCTGACCTACTATGTTTTTCTCTACCTCGGCACGTTTGTGAAAAACATTGAAAAACGGCCGTGGCGACCTGTGAATCAGGTAATCATTGCCGGCAGCGTGCTATACGCCGTCGTCATGTTCATCCAGGCCCTGATCAAGTTTCGTACTGGCGTGGCGAATGTGGAAATCCCCACCGTCGGACGCATCATCATCGGTTACGGGGTTGAGCTGTACTTCCTGATACTGTCTTTAGTGCTTGTGATTCGCTTCCGCGCCAGCTTCGACAAGCGGTCTCTCCTCACGGCCTTCGCCGCCTACGCTGCCATAATCTTCTTCATCGTCCTCCAGCTGATGGACAGGCGCGGCCTCCTGCTGAACTACTTTGGGGCAGTGATCGGCAGCTACATCTTCTACATCGGCGTTGAAATCCCCGATCACAGGAACCTGATCAAGAGCGTCCACATCGTACAGACGCTGGCCGAAGCCATTGACGCAAAGGACACCTACACCCATGGCCATTCCAGCCGTGTAGCCGAATACTCGCGGGAGATTGCCCGCCGCGTCGGATACGGCGAGCCAGCGCAAAACGAAATCTACATGCTGGCACTGCTTCACGACGTGGGCAAGATCGGCGTGCCCGATTCCGTGATCAACAAACCAGGCCGGTTGGATGAGGCCGAATTTGCCCAGATCAAGGAGCATCCCGGGAAGGGCGCGAAGATACTTGGAGGTCTCAAAGACATCCCCGGCATTGTCAAAGGCGCCCGGTGGCACCATGAAAGGTTCGATGGGCAGGGCTATCCCGATGGGCTGAGGGGGCTGGATATACCCGTGGAAGCCCGGATAATCGCTGTGGCTGACGCCTATGACGCCATGACCAGCAACAGGAGCTATCGGCGTGGGATGGAACAAAGCAGGGTCCGGGAACAGATTGAGAAGGGAAAGGGGACTCAGTTCGACCCACGTTTCGCCGATATAATGATCCACATGATCGATGAAGATAAGGAATACAAAATGCGCGAGGTGTAAGCATTAGAGTGTGTTTCTAAATTCGCCAAGATGCATTTTCGGCGTCTTGAACTGCATTTCTGCGTTGATTTCCCTTGACTTAGCCGGGGCACGTTGACCGACGACAACGCAGCAATGGCGGATTCAGGCAAGCATCATGTATGAATAATTTCTGCACAGGCCCTAAACATCGCAAGACGTT
>ONJE01000363.1 GCA_900318045.1 uncultured Eubacteriales bacterium | reverse complement strand
TACTCCCCGGTAAGTTAGCGTTTGGAACGCGGCAGTCGCTATTTCTAATCCCTATTCCCTAATCCCTAATCCCTGCGCGTCAGCTCGACAAATCAGAATCTATCCTCATACCAAGCGGGGAAGGCGAGCGTTCGCCTTCCCCGCCGTTGTGCGTTATGTTACTGCCTCGTCGGCCTCATCAGCCCAGCAGCTCGGCCACGCGCTCGTTCATCGCTTCGATGCCCTCTTCGATGGTGTTCTCGCGGGTCATGATCAAGGTGTGCTCCTCGTTCAGGATCGTGGAGATCTCGGAGGAGTGCTCGGAAGCAGGCATCTCGATGCCCACATAGGCGGGCACCAGCGCGGCCTTGCTGGCGTCGTCGGTGGGGAAGCCTTCAGCAGAGGCCATGGCTTCGGCGACAGCCTCGGAGACCCACGCCGGACGGGTGCCGGTGGAAGCGGTGGCCAGGGCGCCCTCCTCGCCGGCCAGCCAGGAGATGTACTCCCAGGCCAGGTCCTTGTGCTCGGACTTGGCGTTGATCATCGCGCCGGTCAGGTTGCCGAAGGAGGAACCGGCGGCAACGTCTTCCTTGTGGGGAACGGCGACGATGCCCCAGTTGAAGCTGCAGGTGCCATCCTTGATGGCGCCGATCATGGTGGACACGAACCAGTAGCCCATGGGCAGCATGGCGATGTTGCCGTTCTCAAAGGCGGCGGAGTAGTGCAGGCCGGCGGCCTTCACTTCGTCATAGGGCATGCAGGCGCCCGCGTCCTCCAGGTCCTGGTACAGCTGGTAGAAGTAGGCCAGGTCGTTGTAGTCGCCGTCGATCAGCGTGTTCACGCCGTCGCACACGGCCCAGTTCACCACGGCGCTCAGCCAGGTGTGGTAATGCGTGCCGTAGTTGCCGTCGCCGGTCAGCTTCTTGGCCAGCTCGGCGTACTGCTCCCAGGTCATGTCGTTGGTGGGATACTCAACGCCGGCAGCGTCGAACAGGTCCTTGTTGTAGAACAGCACCCAGAAGTCGGAACGGAAGGGCAGCGCGTACTGCTCGCCGCCCACGGCATAGTTCTGCTCCATGCCCAGGAAGCCGCTCATGTCGTAACTCGAAGCCTCGATGTAGCTGTTCAGGGGCTCCTCATAGCCCGCCTCCTGCCAGTTCAGCAGGTCGGTGATCTCCTTGACCATGTAGATGTCGCTGGAATCTCCACCGGCCAGCATGGTGGTGGACTTCACGGCGTAATCCTGGGAAGCGACGTCGATGTACTCGATGGTCACGCCGGGGTGGGCGGCCTCAAAGGCTTCCTTCTGGGCCACGAGGTAGGGGGTGGTGCCGGCGTCCCAGGCCACGACGGTCAGGGTCTGGCCCTCCTCCGCCATCGCGAAGGACGCGGTGCACAGCAGCATGATCGCTGCCAGGATCAGAGCGAGCGCTTTCTTCATGGATGTTTCCTCCTTCATTTTATCAACGGGCGGTGCCCGCATGATGCGTGAAAATGTAAACCATTTTCATCTACCGCGAACATTATAGCGCCATCGCCCCTTCTTGTCAATAGATTCCGTAAAGAATCGGCAGATTTTTCAGCATTTCATGAAATTACAGGTGAAAATGCATTGAAAATTTCCATATCATATGTTATAATGATGAAAAAAGCAGGGGGTGCGCCCATGGATCCGAAACCCATCACCATCAACGATGTCGCCCGCGAAGCGGGGGTCTCCATCGCCACGGTATCCCGGGTGCTTTCCGGGGGCAGCGCCAGCGCGGCCGCGCGGGAAAAGGTGATGGCGGCGGCCCGTGCCCTGGGCTATCACAAGACCACCGTCGAGCGGCGGTCTGACGCGGGCGAAGAGCGCGCCCTGGCCCTGGTGATCTCCGACCTGACCAATCCCTACTACAGCCTGCTCTGCGCCGGGGCCGAACAGGCGGCGCGGCTGGCCGGGTGGTCGCTGATCGTGTGCCAGCCCGATTTTTCCCCGGGCGCGGAGCAGATCAGCCTCTCCCGCGTCGCCGCCCTGCCGGTGGCCGGCGCGGTACTGGTGGGCGCAGCCATGGAACAGGGCAGCGTAGACGAGATCCGTCGCCGCCTGGGCCGTATCGCCCATCAGATGCCCATCGTCACCATCGGGCCCAAGGTGGAGGGCGTCAGCTGCGTCAACATCACCTCGGACCTGTCCCTGAGCGTGCGCAAGTCGCTGGCCCACCTGGTCACCCTGGGCCACCGACGCATTAGCTTCATCGGCGGCTCCGGCGGGCTGCGCTCCCCCAGCGCACGACGCCGGGCCTACTACGAGGAGATGGAGCGCCTGGGGCTGCCCACCGACCGGGAAATGCGCACCGACGCGGGCTTTACCCCCCAGGCAGGCGAATTCTGCGTTAACCGGCTGTTCAGCGCCACTACGCCCGGGAACCGCCCCACCGCCATCATCGCCATCAACGACCTGGTGGCCCTGGGCGCACTGCGACAGCTGCAGCGCATGGGGCTGCGGGTGCCGGAGGACGTGGCCCTGATCGGCTGTGACAACCAGTTCTTCACCCCCTACCTCACCCCCGCCCTGACCACGGTGGACCTGCACCCCTTCGACCACGGCGCGACCGCCATCGAGGAGCTGATCAGCACCCTGAAAAACGGCGGCGGCGAATACTCTCAGGTGCGGGAGTGCAGCCTGATCGTCCGGGAAAGCTGCGGCGCAATGCTGGGCGTGAGGGCGCTGTAAAATCTGATTTGTGGGGGAGACGAGGGAACAGGGACATCGAGCGCCCGGAAAACGCTCCAGTGGAGCGTTTTCAGCGAGATGGGGCCGGCAGGCCCGAAGAACAGGGAACAG
>ONJE01000355.1 GCA_900318045.1 uncultured Eubacteriales bacterium | reverse complement strand
AGGCGCAGGATCAGGCGCAACGCCTGGCGCGTCACGCTGTCGGTGCTGACGATCATCGGCCTGGTGCTGGTGGGCGCGCTGTGCGCCGGCTTTGCCGCGTTCAGGGGCCCCTCCCAGACGGTGGGCGACCTGCTGACGGTCTCCATGCAGGAGACCAGCGCCCTGAAATTCGTGCCTCACATCTATTACAGCAACGAAGAGGTGGACGCGATACTGGAGCGCAACTCCGTCTCCGCCGGGGACAGTGAGACCGATACCTCGCTGATCGTCATCGAAAAGCCCACGCCAACCCCCTCTCCAGAGGAGATTGCCGCGGCACAGGAGCGGGCAGAGAATGCAAATGTTGAAGTCACTCCCAGTCCCACGCCGCCTCCGGAGAACCTGCTGTCCTCTGAGGACGGCATCGATGTATTCAGCGTGGTGGGCGGCACCTACCAGGGCTACATGATGGTGGTACACGACCCCTCCCGGGTCACCGTGGGCACATGCCGCGACAAGTTCGACGGCTCCAAGGGCCTGCAGCTCAAGGACATCGCCAAGCGCTACGACGCCATCGCGGCCATCAACGGAGGCGGCTTCGAGGACAGCGGCGGCGTTGGCAACGGCGGCACGCCAGTGGGCCTGGTGATCTCTGAGGGCAAACTGAAGCACACCGGCAGGGACAGGAACTATGACATCACCGTGGGCTTCGACCAGAACAACATCATGGTCCTGGGAAAGAACATGTCCGCTGACGACGCCAAGGCCAAGGGCATCCGTGACGCCATCACCTTCGGCCCCGCGCTGATCGTAAACGGCGAGCCCGCCGGCATCAAGGGCGAGAGCTCCGGCCTGAATCCCCGCACGGCCATCGGCCAGCGCAAGGATGGCGCGGTGCTGATGCTGGTCATAGATGGTCGGCAGGCCTCCAGCCTGGGCGCGACCTACTCCGACCTGATCTCCATCATGGTGGAGTACGGCGCGGTCAACGCCATCAATATGGATGGCGGGTCGTCCTCGCTGATGTACTACCAGGGCGAATACCTCAACAGCGGCGTCGTACTGACCGGTTCACGCAAGATGCCGACGGCCTTCATCGTGCGCTGACGGAGGGACACATGAGCAGGAAGAAGAAAAAGAAGAGCATTTGGCGCAGCAAATTCTACCGCGTGTATTTTGTGCTGGTCGGCCTGGCGCTGGTGGCCATCGTCGTCGGTACCTTTTGGCTGCGCGGGGTGCTGGCGGATTACGAATCCGCCCAGCCCAAGTATGTGGCCCAGGACGTGGCCAAGCTGTTTGAAAACGCCGACTACGAGTCCATATACAATTACGATACCTCTGCCGTACAGTTTGAAGGCGGCGACAAGGCACTCTATCTGGACAACCTGAAGCAACTGACGGCGGGCAAGCGGGTGGAATGGGACACCGCCTTTTCCACAGACAAGGACGAGCGCAAATACAACGTCAGGCTGGACGGAGAGCGTTTCGCCACCTTCACACTGGTGCCCAGCGGCCAAACCTCTGCCCAGGGCAACCGACTGTGGAAGCTGGGTTACATCACCACGCTTGTGGCGCTGCAACAGGCCACGCCCGAGCCGGAGCCTGAGGCCACGCCAGAGCCCGAGGTGCCGGAGGTGTTATACACCTGCCGCATTACCGCCCCTGCAGGTTACACCGTGACGGTGGACGGGGAGGCGCTGAGCGCCGACAACGCCACGACCAGCGAAAAGGCACTGTTCGAAGCGGATTTCCTGCCTCCTGGCGTGACCAATCCCACCTTGGTGGAATACCTGTACGACGCCGCGACCGAGGCCCCGCAGATCCAGGTGACAGATGATGCCGGCGCGCCGGTGCCTGTGGAGGCCGTGGAGGGCAAGGAGCTGACCTGGTCCTGCTCAATGAAGTCGGACGAGGCCTATAGCCAGCAATACGGCAACGCGGCTATCGCCCTGGCGAAGCAGGTGGCCAAGTTCATGAACAAGGACGCCAAGAAGAAAGCCATTGAGCGCGTCTGCGCCAAGGGAAGCCCCGCCGAGGAAATCTTCGATAACCTGTCGAACACATTCGCCACGCCCCACAGGGGTATCTCCTTCAAAGACGAGGCGGTTTCGGAGTTCTGCGTGCTGGCGGACGATTGCTTCACCTGTCGCGTCAGCTTCGACACCATCCTCAAGACGGAGAAGGGCGACGCGGTATATCCCACTGCGTACACCTTCTGCGTGATCAAGGAAGGGGATAACGGGAGGCTGTGGAATATCAAGGTGTATTGATATGGAATGATGCCAGGGGCCATGTCGGTTTTTCGACATGGCCCCTGACATCGTTTTATTCCTCTTTCAGTATGTGGATCGTGCAGGACGTCTCCCCAATGTAGTTCCGCTCGTCGTCGAAGTCGTCCAGCGAGGCGCAGATGAACGCGGTGAGCCAAATGTCGGTCACGTGTTTGATCTGCCTGCCGGCGGTCAGCTTGATGGAGGTGATCAGATTCTCCTTCTTCATCGAACCGGGCTTTAAGTGAGAGTAGAACTTGTGAGGCTCCCGGTGGTAGTCGTCGTAAAGCCAGCACTCGATGTATTCGGTGTGCTCGATGTGCTTTGGGGAGAGCATTGTGTACTTGATCTCGCTGCCGTCATCCAGCGTATAGCGCAGGGTATAGCCGATTTTGCAGCTGTCAGCGTCGGGGAAGGCGGTCCAGGCCGCGCCGAAGATGTCCCCGAAGAACTCGCCGTCCAGCACCTCGGCGTCGGAGGGGATGGCCTCAAAGCTGCCGATGTCCTTGCCCTTCTTCCACGGGCCGGTATAGTTGTCACCGAAGCGAACCCGGGGAGAGTAGTTCTTGTCCTTGGGGTGGTAGAAGGATATCACATCCGGTCGGCTGCCTGGCACCACCGTTGGCGTCGGTTCGGGCTCGGGGGTC
>ONJE01000333.1 GCA_900318045.1 uncultured Eubacteriales bacterium | reverse complement strand
CCTTGACTTAGCCCCACTAAGCCTGCGGAAAATCGCCTTGAAATGCAGCCCAATCCACTCGAAACTGCACATCCCTCATTTTAGAAACACACTCTAAGGGAATGCCATATTAATGGCGGTCGATTGGTGAGTGTATCTTTCACCAGATGCGCCTGCAAATTACGCGGGCTCACTGGCGGCAAGTCAACGAATTTGAAGGATGCATCCCGCGGAAAAGACACCGCCGGACGTGCCGCCGTATTGTGCGGTAGTTCCATAATACTGTTTCATCCGGCCCGACATCATCACGGAGGTTTCACGCATGAAGGTTTACGCGATCACTGACATCGGCAGGGTGCGCGCCCTGAACGAGGATTCCTACTATCTGCCCCGGGAGGGCGAGCGCTTTTGCGCCGTGGCCGACGGCATGGGCGGCCACAATGCCGGGGAAGTGGCCAGCGCCATGGCGGTGCAGGCCTTTTCGGAACGCATGCGTGGGGTCGAACACATCACGGGCCAGGCGCTGTACGCAGCGGTGGAGCAGGCCAACGAAGACGTGTTCCGCGCCGCCCAGGAGAATGAGGGCATGAGCGGCATGGGCACCACCTTCTCGGCCCTGGCCCAGCAGGGTGGGGACGTGGTGCTGGCCCACGTGGGCGACAGCCGCATCTACCTGGTGCGCCACGGCGCGATCATGCAGCTGACCACCGACCACACCCTGGTGGAGGAGATGGTGCGCAAGGGCATGTTGACGCCCCGGGAAGCCCGGGTGCATCCCCGGCGCAACATCATCACCCGGGCGCTGGGCACCGACCCCAGCGTGGAAATCGACATCGTTCAGATGGCCGCTCAGCCGGGGGACGTGTTCTTCCTGTGCAGCGACGGCATGACCAACTATGTGGATGAGCGGGACATCCTGCAAACCGCCACGGGCGAAGGGGACTGGCAGGAGAAGCTCCGGCACCTGGTCGAACTGGCGCTTGAAAACGGCGGTGCGGACAACATCACCGCCCTGTTTGCGCTGATCGGGGAGGAAGCCGCCAGATGATCGGAACCGTCATATCGGGGCGATATGTCGTTCAGGCCATCGTGGGAACCGGCGGCATGGCCGTCGTCTATCGCGCCTTTGATCAAAAGAAGAACAGAGTCGTAGCCATCAAGGTGCTGCGCCCGGAGTACGAATCCGACGAGGAATTCGTGCGCCGCTTCAGCCGCGAGGCCGAGGCCGCGTCCAAGGTGTCCCACGAGAACATCGTGAACATGCTGGACGTGGGCATCGACGGCGACATGCGCTATATCGTGATGGAGTATGTGGACGGGCAGACGCTGAAGGAAATGATCCGCCAGCGCGGTACCATCCACCCGGACACCGCCATACGCATGACCATTCGCATACTGGCTGCGGTGGATCATGCCCATCGCAACGGCATCGTCCACCGGGATATCAAGCCCCAGAACATACTGGTGGACAACCAGGGGCGGGTGAAGGTGGCCGACTTCGGCATCGCCCGGCTGAAGGCCTCCCAGACCACCACCCTGGAGGAGGGCAGCACCACCGGCTCGGCCCTGGGCAGCGTGCATTACTTCTCGCCGGAGCAGGCCCGGGGCGAGGTGGCCGACGAGAAGAGCGATCTGTACTCCGTGGGCGTGGTGATGTATGAGATGCTCACCGGCCAGGTGCCCTTCGACGGTGAGACCTCGGTATCGGTGGCCCTGAAGCACGTCAACGAGCCCCCCAGGAGTATGCGCGACCACCAGGAGGGCATCTCCAAAGCCCTGGACGAAGTGGTCATGCGGGCACTGTGCAAGGACCCCGCCAAGCGCTACCAGACCGCCGCGGAGATGGCTGCCGACCTGCGCAAGAGCATTTCCCATCCCGAAGGCGGGTTCGTGACCTATCCCAGGGATATCGATGTGCAGAAGCAGGAGAAGAAAGCGCGTCGCCGCCAGCGGGACCTGGAGCGCAGGAAGCAGCGGCGGACGATGCTGATATGCCTGGGCATCGGCGTGGTGTTGATCCTCGCCGCGGGAGCGTGGTATCTGAACAACACGGCGAACACCTATGTGGTTCCCGACCTGGTGGGGCAGGAACAGTTGCTGGCCCAGGACGCCCTGGAGCAGCTGGGCGGCATCTCAGACGTGAACTATGCCTACAGTGAGGACTACGAGGAGGGCATTGTCATCGCCCAGTCCCGTCGCGCAGGGGCCCGGCTGAAGCAGAGCGTGCCCGTGGTGCTGACCGTCAGCCAGGGTACCCAGTGGTATTACCTGGAGGACTTCGTGGGCCAGAGCGTTGAGGACGCTTCCGACGCCCTGCGGTCCCAGGGCGTGGAATCAGTGGATGTCAACTACGTCCATTCGGACGCGCCCGTGGACAGCGTGGTCAGCGTATCCCCCGAGCCGGGGCGGCATTCCAAGGACGAGCCGGTGATCTTTTCCGTCAGCGGCAGGCGGATACGGATGCCTTCGCTGATCGGCTTTGAGCTGGAGGACGCCCGCAAGCTGATCGAGGCCGAGGGCCTGCAGCTGGGCACGGTCACCGAGGCCGAGGCTGTGGATGCCCTGCCGGGCACCGTGATCGAACAGAGTGCGGCGGAGGGCGCGGAGCTGCTCGCGGGGGATGTGGTGGACATCACCGTCAACCAGGCCCGCAAGGTGCTGTACTATCCCATCTCCAAGCTGTCGGTGGTTGTGCCGCTGAACGGCAGCGACGTCCAGCTGGTGATGGTGGCCCCCTCGGGCGCCGCCCGGGAGGTGTACCACGGCGTGCTGAACGCCGGCACCTACCGCATCGCCCTGGACAGCGAGGAGGCCGGCCAGCATACCGTGAACATTACCATGGATGGCGTGCTGATGGAAAGCCGGACGGTGAACTTTGAATGATAGAGCCGGTGTATTGCGCGTCAGATTCTGATTTGCCAGGATGTTGGCAGAGCGTCCAAAAGTAGCCTTCCCCTGGCGCAAGCGCGGAAGCAGGGGAAGGCTTTGGAACGCGGCAGCCGCCATTCCTGTTCCCTGTTCCCTGTTGCCTGTTCCCTTTGATCTACCCTTGGCGACCAAAACCACCGATTCCCAAAAAGGAGATCATGAATGGCCGATATAGCTACGACCGGAACCATATTACAGGGCATCGGCGGGTTCTACACCGCGCTGGACGACGAAGGGCGCGAGTATACCCTTCGCGCCCAGGGCAAGCTGCGCCGGGAACACATGAAGCCCAAGGTGGGCGACCGGGTGGAAATGATGCCCGGCGAGGGAGAGGAGCACGGCTGGATCTGCCGGATACTGCCCCGGCGCAATGCGCTGGTGCGCCCGCCGGTGGCGAACATCGATGTGATCGTGATCGTGGCCGCCGCCGCCACGCCGGACCCGGACCTGCTGATGGTGGACCGGCTGATGCTGAACGCCCGCCGCGCCGGGATATCGGTACAGCTGGTGATCAACAAGGCGGATCTCGCCCCGGAAAGCGCCGACGACATCGCCCGCCAGTACCGTGGCGCGGAGGTTTCGCCGCTGAAGGTCTGCGCTGCGACGGGGGCGGGCTTGGATGAGCTTCGCAAGCGGCTGCGGGGCAAGGTCCACGCCCTGGCGGGGCAGTCCGGCGCGGGCAAATCCACGATGATCAACGCCCTTTATGGCCTGGATCTGGAGACAGGCGACCTGTCCCGGAAGATCGACCGGGGCAAGAATACCACCCGCCACTGCCAGCTGATCCCCGTGGAGGGAGGCGGCATGGTGCTGGACACCCCAGGGTTCAGCCTGCTGGAGTCGGCGCTGTTCGATCCTGTGGAGCTGAAGGACAGCTGGCCGGAGTTTGCGCCCTTTGAGGGACATTGCTATTTTCAGCCCTGTTACCACGCCACCGAGCCGCGCTGCGCGGTGCTGGACGCGGTCGCGGCGGGTCAGATCGATGCCCGGCGGCACGAGCGCTACCGGGAGTTGCTTGAAGAGATGAAGATGAGATGGAGGGATCGCTATGATTAGGGTTGCCCCTTCGCTGCTGGCAGCGGATTACCTGAATATCGGCGCTGACATTTGCCGCATGAAGGAGGCCGGGGCCGATTGGCTGCACTTCGACGTAATGGACGGCAGCTTCGTACCGAACATAACCTTTGGATCGGACATGGCCCGGCGGGCGGAGGCGTGCGGCCTGCCCGTGGACGCCCACCTGATGGTCGTGAACCCGGAGAAGCACATCGACGCCTTCGCCAAGGCGGGGGTAAAGGTCATCACCGTGCACGCGGAGGCGGTCAACCACCTGCACCGCGTGCTGCAACAGATCCGCGCCGCAGGCTGCCTGGCGGGCGTGGCGCTGAACCCGGCCACCTCGCCGGAGTGCCTGCGCTACGTGCTGGGGGATTTCGACCTTGCGCTGGTGATGACCGTGAACCCTGGCTTCGGCGGACAAAAGCTGATCCCCGCCTGTATCGACAAGGTGAGCGAGGTGCGGGGCATGCTGAACCGTGCCGGCATCAAAGCCATCGTGGAGGTGGACGGCGGCGTGAACCTGGAGACCGCCCCTCGCCTGGTGGCTGCCGGGGCCGATATGCTGGTGGCCGGCAGCGCGCTCTATGGCGCGGCGGACGCAAAGGCCTTTATCGAGACGGTGAAACGGCAGGGATGACGGAGGAGTCCGTCACCCTGAAAGTCATAGCCATGCCCTTTTGCGCCTTGCGGGCGCAGGGCGCTTGAAACTGCATGCTGTTCGTCAGGAACCGGGATGATAACTCCCTCAGTCAGCCTGCGGCTGACAGCTCCCTCAGGGAGGGAGCCTGTAAGGCGTATTGCGACTCGAAAAGGCTCCCTCTCTGAGGGAGCTGGCACGCGAAGCGTGACTGAGGGAGTGTACGCAGAGCTGTAACCTCGCCTGTTTCTCGTTTGGAAAAATATCTGAAAAATCCGTTGAAATCAGCCCAAGGGTTTGCTATAATATAAACGTAACATATGCT